>CAZLRN010000009.1:0-28184 GCA_964561715.1 uncultured Spirochaetales bacterium | reverse complement strand
ATTGAGTTACAAAGCCAAACCAATCCAGACACCTACCAAAGCACTAATGTGCTTTCAAAGCACTAACGTGCTTTGGCCTCAAAACCTTCCCTTCTTATTTTCATTCTATTGCGATAGTTTACAGTATAGAGGGGGTATAGCTCAGTTGGCTAGAGCGGTGGCTTTGCAAGCCATAGGTCTGGGGTTCGAGTCCCCATACCTCCAATGAGAAAGGGAGCCTGACATTGTCAGGCTTTTTTAATTCTATTATACTGACGCGTTTTCAGGTAGCAGTGAATAGCTATGAAAAAAAAACCGCCATCAGGAAAATTCTTTCTCTTTTCCTATTTCCTTATAATTATTTTTCTTGGCACGCTGCTTCTGAGTTTGCCTGCTGCTTGGTCAGGCCAAAAAGACCTAAAACTGGTCGATAGACTATTCACAGCGACCTCGGCAGTCTGCGTCACAGGCTTGATCACTGTTGACACGGCAAAGTACACACTGACTGGTCAAATCATCATTCTCCTTCTCATACAATCTGGAGGCTTGGGCATTATAAGCTTTACGACGATTTATATTCTCCTACCGCTCAAGAGAGTCTCCCTACGAAATCGAAATGTCATTTCCACTTTTGTTCTCGGTTTTATCGAATCCGAACCCAAACGGATCATACGTAAAATCATTCTCTTCACACTCACCACAGAGGCGATTGGAACATTTCTGCTCTATCTTTCTTTCAGACAGACCGAATCAAAAGGGGCATTCTTCACAAGCCTCTTTCATGCGGTCTCTGCGTTTTGTAACGCCGGATTCTCAACTTTTTCCAATAATCTCGAGGGCTTTTTTTCGCATACAGCAATCTGTCTGGTGATAGTAGTTCTCGTGATCTTGGGGGGTTTGGGATTCATCACACTTCTCGATGTCGAAAAAACACTAGTAAGGAAAAGAAGGAAAATCAGCCTTCACACGAAGATTGTTCTCTTTGTCACTGTGATTCTTATCGTCGGTGGAACGGCTTTCTACTTTGTCTTCGAATCTGCCGGATCGCTAAAAGGCTACCCCTTTGAACAGAGGCTTCTCGCATCGTTCTTTCAAGCCGTTACCCCCAGGACGGCGGGATTCAACACGATTCCCCAAGGCACTCTGAGTTATCCTTCCAGGCTATTTACCGTACCTTTGATGTTTATAGGGGGAGCTCCTGGTTCCATTGCCGGCGGAATCAAAGTGACTACGATCTTTCTAGTCGTGCTTCTCGCGCTAAGGGGGAGGGACGCAAATCAAGAGATTTCGGCTTTTAAGAGAAAGATCCCGTCAAGGATCCTCACTGATGCATCGGTATTTGCGAATCGTGCTGTCTTCATCCTGTTTCTGAGCATTTTTCTGCTGGTCATCTCCGAGAATGTTGCCGGATCATATCCTGACAAACCCCTCCTTCCGCTTATTTACGAGAGCTTTTCGGCCTTTGGCACAGTCGGGCTCTCGCTGGGCGCAACATCGTATCTCTCCGTTACCGGCAAAATTATTATTATCTGCACGATGTTTGCCGGAAGAGTTGGCTTGATCTCGATTGCCATGGGAGGAAAGGAAAAATACTCGCCATATCGCATTGATTACCCGAGGGAGGAGGTAATGATAGGCTAATGAAGCAGTTTGCTATAATTGGATTAGCGTCCTTCGGTCAGAGGATTCTCGAAGAGCTATTGAATGTCGATTGTGAAATTTTACTGATCGACAAAAGCCATGAAGTCATCGACCTCTACAAGGACAGAGTAACAAACGCGTTTGTCGCGGATGCCATCAACGAAGAGGTCATAAATAGGCTCGTACCTCAGTCAATAGACGCGGCGATAGTCGATCTCGGAGATAAAATCGAGGTCTCGATTTTAGTGACTAATTACCTCAACAAAATGGGCATCAAGACGATCATCGCCAAGGCTGAGTCAGACGAACACGGTGAGATTCTCAGACTTGTTGGCGCTTCCCGGGTCGTATTTCCAAACCGCGAAGCCGCCATGCGAATTTCTCCGATGCTTCTTTCTGATCTGATTTCCAGTTATCTGCCGCTGAGCAAGCACTTTGTTATCGTCGAGGTCAAACCCCCGAGCCGGTATATAGGGAAATCATTGATACAGTCCAATATACGAAAAGAGTACCAATTGAATGTTATCGCGGTGCGCAAAGAGGGGGGAACGGAATACAGCTTCTTTTCACCAGAGTACATCCTTCAAGATGACGATATATTCCTCATAGCCGGCAGCGAAGAGAACATCTCACATTTTGCCGGCATCTCTATTGCTATGCAAAAGGGGGCGGGTTTGCGGGGATTTATCCAGAAGTTTTTCACGCGATTCAAGTGACAACGCATTACTCGCCATCGAGCGCTCATGCAGGCGAGCCCCAAAAAAAGGCCCAGAAAACTTCTGGGCCCATTAAATCAAATATGACAGTCTAGTACACTCTATCAGCCTGATATTTGTAGTTTTGGTATCGCCGCGCTGCAGATTTTCTGGCCTGAGCGAGGTACTCTTCAGCTGCTTCGGGTTTGAACTGCCGGAGTGATCGGAAGCGGATTTCGTTGTACATATAATCCTTGACATCCGTTTTCGGTTCTTTGGAATCGAGCATGAACGGGTTTTTGCCCTCGGCCTCAAGTCTCGGATCGAAACGGTAGAGGGGCCAGATGCCCGAATCAACTGCCAGCTTCTGCTGCTCCAATCCCTTGGTCATGTTGATCCCATGGGCGATGCAATGGCTGTAGGCGATGATGAGCGAAGGTCCATTATAGCTCTCAGCCTCGGTGAAGGCTCTAATCGTCTGCATCATGTTGGCTCCCATAGCGACCCTAGCAACGTACACATAACCGTAGGCCATGGCCATCCAACCGAGGTCCTTTTTGCCTATCGGCTTTCCGCCTGCTGCAAACTTTGCGATAGCGCCAACGGGTGTGGACTTGGACATCTGGCCGCCAGTATTCGAGTAAACCTCCGTGTCGAGACAGAGGATGTTGACGTTATGGCCCGAGGCAATGACATGATCCAAGCCGCCGTATCCGATATCATAGGCCCATCCGTCGCCGCCAAGTATCCAAACAGAGCGCTTGACAAGATAATCAAGCACGGAGTCCAGCTCCTTTGCTTCGGCGCTTCCGTCCTTGGCGAGGATTTCTCTAAGCTCGGCAATCCATTGTCTCTGCTGTTCGATCTCCTCCTGAGTGGATTGAGGGTTTTCTCTGAGAGATTTGAGGATATTGGCGTCGAACCTCTTCTCCGCTGCGAAACGGTCCAGAAGCTCTTTGCCGTACTCCATCAGCTTATTGCTCGTAAGCCGCATCCCTAAGCCGAACTCAGCGGCATCCTCGAAGAGAGAATTGGACCACGTGGGTCCGCGGCCGTCCCAGCGAACGGAGTAGGGCGTGGTCGGCAGGTTGCCGCCGTAAATCGAGGAACAGCCCGTCGCGTTGGCGATGGTAGTCCGGTCGCCGAAGAGCTGGGAAAGCAGCTTCACGTAGGGTGTCTCACCGCAGCCCGCGCAGGCGCCGCAGAACTCAAACAGCGGCTGGAGCAGCTGAGAGCCTTTGATCGTATTTGCCTTGAACAGACTCCGGTCCGTGTTGGGTATCTTGAGGAAGAACTCCCAGTTTTCGACCTCCTTTTCGCGCAACGGGGGCTGAGGCTCCATATTAATGGCTTTTTTGTCGGTTTTTTCTCCATTCTCTTTTTTATAGGCCGGGCAAGTGTTGACGCAAACCCCGCAGCCGGTACAGTCCTCCGGTGCGACCTGAATAGTCGCCATCATACCGGCGAACTCCTTGCCTTTGGCAGCGGTGGACTTAAAGGTGGATGGAGCGCCCTTGAGATGAGACTCATCGTATATTTTGAGTCTTATCGTGGTGTGGGGACATACAAGCGAGCATTGGCCGCACTGAATACAGGTTTCGGGGTCCCATACAGGGATATATTCTGCGATGTTTCTCTTCTCGTACTGTGTCGTTGCCGTGGGATAGGTCCCATCGAGGGGCAGTTTAGAAACAGGGATGTTCTCCCCCTTCTTCGCAATCATCGCACCAGTGCCCTCCTGCACGAATTGGGGAGCACTGGCCGGCACGGGAGGTACCATTTCAATCGTGCTCGTGACTTTTTTGGGGTAGTCGACCTTTTCGATTCTCGACCGAGCCATCTCGACGGCCTTCTTGTTTTGGTCGACGACGTCCTGTCCCCGCCTTCCGTAGGTCTTTTTAATCGAATCGTTGACAAGGTCTAAAGCCTGTTTTTCCGGGAGAACGCCGGAAATTACAAAAAAGGCCGCCTGCATCACGGTGTTGATTCTCCGACCCAGTCCTACCTCTTCGGCAATCTGCGAGGCGTCGATGACATAGAACTGAAGATCCTTTTCAAGGATCTGCTCCTGGACCTTTCTAGGAATTCGATCCCACACCTCGTTTTTGTCATATTGCGAGGCGAGAAGGAAAATCCCGCCCTTCCTGACTTTGTCCAACATCTCGTATTTTTCGAGAAACGAGAACTGATGGCAGGCGACAAAATCGGCTGTCTGAATCAGGTAGGTGCTCTTGATCGGCTTCTTGCCAAACCGCAGGTGAGATACTGTTGTCGCACCCGCCTTTTTCGAGTCATAGACAAAGTAGCCCTGTGCATAGTTTTCCGTCGCCTCACCGATGATCTTTATGGAGTTTTTGTTGGCACTCACCGTCCCATCGGAACCCAGACCGAAAAACAGGGCCCGGTGAGCGTCCTTATCCTCCGAGGTGAACTCGTTATCCCACTCGAGGCTCGTAAACGTGACATCGTCATGTATGCCAATGGTGAAATGATTCTTCGGTTCATCAGATTTCAGATTGTCCAGGACCGCCTTTGCCATACCGGCGTTGAACTCATTCGATCCTAGCCCGTAGCGCCCGCCGACCACTACCGGATAGTCCTCGAGCTTCGTATTTCCGCCGCTGGCTGCCTCACCTATGGCCGTTCGAACGTCCTCGTAGAGGGGCTCCCCTAGTGCACCCGGCTCTTTGGTGCGATCGAGCACAGCGATGCTTTTAGTGGTATCGGGAAGGGCTTTGATAAAATGCTCGACGCTGAAGGGCCTGAAGAGCCGGATCTTGACGAGTCCAACCTTTTCGCCCTGACCGACCAGATATTCTACGGTTTCTTCCATCGCCTCGGCTCCCGAACCCATCATGACAACAACTCGCTCGGCGTCGGGACTGCCAACATAATCGAAGAGATGATACTTGCGACCGACAATTTTTGCGAATCGATCCATTGCCTTCTGCACGATGCCTGGTGTCGCTTCGTAAAAGCGGTTAACCGTCTCCCTCGCAGCAAAAAAAACATCGGGATTCTGAGCCGTTCCCCGGACCACCGGTTTTTCCGGATTCATTCCCCGCTGCCGATGAGCGTGAATCATGCTGTCGTCTATCATGGCTTTCATATCGTCGTAGGTGAGCTCTTCGACCTTCTGAATCTCGTGACTGATACGAAATCCATCGAAGAAATGCAGAAAGGGAACACGGGATTCAAGAGTTGCTGCCTGGGCTATGAGGGCGAGATCCATGACCTCCTGCACGCTGTTGGAGGCAAGCAACGCAAATCCGGTGGATCTCACAGCCATGACATCCGAGTGATCGCCAAAAATGGAAAGAGCCTGACAAGCGACGCTGCGGGCCGACACATGAAACACAGTGGATGACAGCTCGCCTGCAATCTTGTACATATTGGGAATCATGAGAAGAAGGCCTTGAGAAGCTGTGAAGGTGGTGGACAGGGCTCCGGTCGTCAAAGCGCCATGAATCGCTCCCGATGCGCCGGCTTCGGATTGCAGCTCCACAACAACGGGGATCGTTCCCCAGATATTTTTTCTGCCTTCAGCCGAATACTGATCTGCAAGCTCGCCCATAGGAGATGACGGTGTGATAGGATATATCGCGACTACTTCGTTTGTCGCATGGGCCACATAGGCTGCGGCCGTATTTCCATCGATCGTCACATTGTTTCTCGACATCAGATATCCTCTTTCTATCTATAGATTTTGTAGGTAGGTACAGATCACTCTATCAAAAACTCCCATTTAATGCAAGAGAGAGCCGGCAAGGGCTATTGCTACAAATTTGTAGGAGAATTCGGAGTTTTAACTACAAAAATGTCGAAATATTCTGATCGAGCAAATAAGAATCGTATAACTCCCTATCTAAAAGGAATTTATTTATCACTCCTATTGGTACGAATATTGCAAAAAAACTTGTACATCATGTGCATAATATCATAAAAATAGCCGTGGCGAGAAGAGGGAGAGCTTCTGCACGAGATGCGAAGAGCGCACGGTATGCGAAGAGGGAATGAGTTGATATATTTTACTGAAATCTCGGGTGATACGGCAGGAAGATGATTTCCAACTTTCCCCAAAAATACGGTTTATACGATCCGACCTTTGAAAAAGAATCCTGCGGGGTCGGATTTGTAGCCAATATCAAGGGGATTCAGAGTCACCAGATAATCAAAGATGCCCTCACGATACTGATAAACCTGGCTCATCGAGGCGCCAGAGGCGCCGAATACAACACAGGCGACGGCGCCGGCTTCCTCACGACGATTCCTGATGAGTTTTTGCGGTATGCTGCAAGAAATGAGTTTGGCATCGAGTTGCCGGAACCTGGGCAATATGCAGTTGGAATGATCTTCTTGCCGCAATCTGATGCGGATCGGCAGGAATGCAGGGAGATCTTCCAGCAAGTGATCCGAGAGCAGAACCAGCGCATCATCGGTTGGCGGAGAGTTCCAACCGACAATGCTCTCCTCGGTGCAACTGCTAAAGCCAGTGAGCCCGTTATCGAACAGGTCTTTATCGTTGGAAACGATGATATTGACCAGGAGGCGCTGGAAAGACAGCTCTTTCTCATTCGGCGTATTGCTAGTAAGGAGATTTGGAAGAGCGGGCTCGAAGAGGCTCGATCGTTTTATGTCTGTAGCCTCTCGACCAAAATCATAGTTTACAAGGGCCAGTTTACCTCCGAGCAGCTGGCTCCGTACTTCCCGGATCTCAAGAACAAGCTCTTTAAAAGCCATCTGGCAATGGTACACTCTCGATTTTCCACGAATACCTTCCCGAGTTGGGATCGAGCTCAGCCAATGCGTTTCATGTGTCACAACGGCGAGATCAACACGCTCCAAGGAAACAAGAACTGGATGAGGGCCAGAGAAGGTGTGCTGAGGAGCGATCTCTTTGGAGATGAGCTTCAAAAGGCCTTCCCAATTGTCGAACCGGATTGCTCGGATTCCGGAACCTTCGACAACGTCCTCGAGTTCCTGATGATGGCAGGTCGATCTCTACCGGAAGCGATCATGATGATGATCCCGGAAGCCTGGGAAAATCACCCCCACATGTCTGATTTGAAAAAGGCCTTCTACCAGTATCACTCCAGCATCATGGAACCCTGGGACGGACCTGCATCGATTGCCTTTACCGATGGTCATTATATTGGCGCCGTTTTGGATCGAAACGGCTTGAGACCAAATCGATTCTATGTGACCCACGACGACCGTGTCATCATGGCAAGTGAGGTAGGCGTACTCGATATCCCTCCCGAGATGGTCAAGTTCAAGGGAAGAATGCAGCCGGGCAAGATGTTTCTCGTTGATTTCGACGAAGGGCGAATTATCGACGATGAAGAGATCAAAGAAAAGATGTCGCAAGCCCATCCCTACAGAGAATGGCTTCAGAATCAGGTTATCGAGTTGAATGAGCTCGAGGTAATAGACGCTCCTGCGGGCTTTGATCCGGAGACACTCCCAACGCGGCTCAAGGTATTCGGCTACACGAGAGAGCATCTGGAGATCATCCTCAAACCGATGATAGAGCGCTCGATGGAGCCCCTTGGCTCTATGGGGAACGATACTCCCCTGGCCTGTCTGGCAGATAAGCCGCGGCTTTTGTCTGACTATTTCAAGCAACTCTTCGCACAGGTGACCAATCCGCCCATCGACTCGATTCGCGAGTCTGTTATTATGTCTCTTGAGTGTTTTATCGGACCCGAGGGAAATCAGCTTGTAACGGAGGAATCCCACTGTCACCGCCTTCATCTACCGGAGCCGTTTCTAACGAATCAAGTGCTGCACTCGATCAAGCATATGAATCATAGAGGCTGGCGCTCCCAGACAATTGACATCACCTATCCAGTGGAAGAGGGAACCGGCGGCCTTGTCGCTACGCTCGATCGGCTCTGCCGGGAGACAGATGAGGCTATCAAGAAGGGCTTCTCCATCGTCATCCTATCAGACCGAAAAACCTCAAAGGATCGAGTGCCTGTGAGTGCTCTTTTAGCCTGCGGTGCGGTACACCATCATCTGGTGAGGACGATTCAGCGGACACGCATTGGAGTCATACTCGAGACCGGCGAGCCCAGAGAGGTTCACGACTTTTGCATGCTTGTCGGATACGGTGCAGATGCAATCAATCCATACCTGGCATACGAGGCTATATGGCAGGTGCGACGGGATGGTCAGTTTCAGGACTTGCTTACAGATGCCGATCTCGTCTCTCACTTCCATACCGCTTTAGCCAAAGGAATGCGCAAAGTATTTGGCAAGATGGGAATATCCACACTCCATAGCTACAAGGGCGCACAGATATTCGAAGCGGTTGGCCTGGGCAATGAGGTCATTGATCGGTGTTTTACCGGAACCGCCAGCAGAATCAAGGGCGTGGGATTCGACGTTCTCGCTGAGGAGGCGATCAGGAGACACAAACTGGCTTACCATAGGCCTCAACTGTTGGAAAACCCGGGAGAGTACAAATGGCGGGCCGGCGGTGAAAAACATATGTGGTGCCCGGAGTCCATTGCCCTCCTGCAGAAGGCGGCAAGGACGAATGACCAGGAAAGCTATGATCGATTCTCACGGTTCATCAATGAGCATGATCTGGCTCGTTGCACCATAAGGGGTTTGCTCAAATTCAGAGAGGCAGAGCCCATATCCCTCGACAAAGTCGAGCCCGCCTCTGAGATAATGAAGCGATTTTGCACCGGAGCGATGAGCTTTGGTTCTATCTCTCAGGAAGCACACGAAACCCTCGCGATTGCGATGAATCGGATAGGAGCCAAGTCGAATACCGGGGAGGGAGGGGAAATGCCGGAGCGGTTCATTCCCCTTCCAAACGGTGATTCGAAAAGATCAGCTATTAAGCAGGTCGCATCAGGACGTTTCGGAGTCACCGGCTACTATCTCACAAACGCAGATGAGCTGCAGATCAAGATGGCTCAAGGCGCCAAACCGGGGGAGGGCGGCGAGCTGCCGGGTCACAAAGTGTATGAGATCATCGCAAGAACCCGGAACTCGACTCCAGGGGTCGGTCTTATAAGTCCGCCTCCCCATCATGACATCTATTCGATAGAAGACCTGGCGCAGCTGATCTATGATCTTAAAAATGCCAACCCGCGCTCGAGAATCAGTGTAAAACTGGTCTCGGAGGTCGGCGTCGGCACTATAGCGGCTGGCGTGGCCAAAGGCCATGCCGATCACATACTTATTTCCGGGCACGACGGTGGAACCGGAGCCTCGCCCCTGACAGGGATCAAACACGCAGGACTTCCCTGGGAGCTGGGTATCGCCGAAACGCATCAAACCCTTGTACTCAACGATTTGAGAAGCCGGGTCGTTCTGCAGACCGACGGACAGCTCAAAACAGGACGAGACGTCGTGGTTGCAGCGCTGCTGGGAGCAGAAGAGTTCGGATTTTCTACAGCTCCACTCGTCACTCTCGGGTGCACTCTTATGCGAAAGTGTCACATCAATACCTGTCCCTTTGGAATCGCGACTCAGGATCCGGCCCTCAGAGCTCGTTTTGAAGGTAAACCGGAATATGTGATCAACTATTTTCGATTTGTTGCAGAAGAAGTGCGTTCCCACATGGCCAAACTGGGTTTTCGCAGTTTCAACGACATGATCGGACGTGTGCACAAGCTCGAAGCGAACCATGACATCCGACATTGGAAATCCGATAGCCTTGACCTCGAGCCCATTCTGACACCTGCTCGCCGAGCCAATAAAAATGTGGAGGTATACTGCACTAAAAAGCAAGAACATGGGCTGGAGCATAGTCTGGACAACAAGCTGATAGAGCTAGTCAAGCCGGCTCTGGAGCATGGCCATGAGGTTCGTTTTGAACTGCCCATTCGTAATACCAATCGTGCCGTCGGAACAACGCTGAGTCACGAAATCTCCAAAAGATGGGGAATAGATGGGCTTAAGGACAACACTATCCATTTTAAGTTTAATGGCTCTGCTGGACAAAGTTTCGGGGCGTGGCTGACCAGAGGCGTCACCCTGGAGCTGGAGGGTGACGGTAACGACTATTTTGGCAAGGGACTTTCAGGGGGAAAGCTCATCGTGTATCCGCCAAAGGGTACCACTTACGTTCCGGAGGAAAGCATCATAATAGGCAATGTTGCCCTCTATGGAGCGACAGGTGGTCAGGCTTTTATCAGAGGCATGGCTGCCGAGCGATTCTGTGTGCGCAATTCAGGCGCCCACGTTGTCGTCGAAGGGGTGGGAGACCACGGATGCGAATACATGACTGGCGGCCGAGCGATCATATTGGGTCCGACGGGAAGAAACTTTGCAGCGGGAATGAGCGGAGGAATCGCCTACGTATGGGATATAGATGGTGAGTTTCAATCTCGGTGCAATATGGCGATGGTTGAGCTGGAGTCGATGGATTTCACGGAGGAACAGGCTGAGGTGCGAAACCTGATCGAACAACACTATAGATATACCGGTTCGATTGTAGCCTATAACATCATAGATAACTGGGATACGATCGTTCCATACTTTGTTAAGGTTATGCCTATTGATTACAAGCGAGTTATAGAGCAAAAGAAGCTCGAGCAGGCGGACAGGGAAGGGGTGGATTTTGGGTAAACCAACCGGTTTTTTAGAGTATGATCGAAGAGATAAGCGGGAGCGAAACCCTCGTAAGAGGATCGCGGATTTCGAAGAGTTTCAGCTTGCCATATCTGAGGCAGAGAGAAAGCGCCAAGGAGCCCGCTGCATGGATTGCGGTGTGCCCTTCTGTCAATCGGCCACAGGATGCCCTATAGATAATCTGATCCCGGAGTGGAACGACCTTATCTATCGAGGAAGGTACAGAGAAGCCATCCAGCATCTTCTTTTGACGAACAATTTCCCTGAGTTCACCGGTCTAGTTTGTCCAGCCCCGTGCGAAGCGGCGTGCGTCCTGTCAATTATCGAACCCGCCGTGACAATCAAAGCGAACGAGTATTTCATAATCGAAAAGGCTTTCCAGGAGGGATGGATCGTACCAACACCTCCGGCTGTACGCACCGGCAAGAGTGTTGCCGTTATTGGGAGTGGACCGGCCGGCCTCGCAGCTGCTGATCAACTCAACAGGGCGGGCCACCATGTAACGGTTTTCGAAAAGAACGATCGGATCGGCGGGATCCTGATGTACGGTATTCCGAACATGAAGCTCGATAAAAGAAAAGTCGAGCGCCGTGTAAATCTTATGGAACAGGAGGGAGTCATATTCAAAACAGAAGCCCATGTTGGGCGAGATATCGATCTTAACGGTCTAATCAAGAATTATGACGCCCTTTTGCTGGCATGCGGCGCAGGAGTACCGCGGGATTTACAGGTTCCGGGGCGACAACTTGATGGAATCGATTTTGCCATGGATTACCTCACTGCCAATACAAAATCTCTCCTACACGAATACGCTAACGAAGCAAAAGCATCGATAGATATGACGCCCTCCCTTATATCTGCAGAGGGACGGGAAGTAATCGTCGTCGGAGGCGGAGATACAGGAAATGACTGTATTGGGACGGCTATCAGACACGGATGCAAAGGATTAGTTAATTTCGAAATCCTTCCCGAGCCGCCCGTGCACCGCTCCTTCGACAACCCCTGGCCAGAATGGCCTCGGATCCTGCGAAGGGACTATGGACACAAAGAGGCGATACGTCGCTTCGGGCGAGATCCCCGTGAATATGGGATCACGATAAAGAGCTTCGATGGAAACCGAAAGGTAGAGAAAGTCCACACGGTTCGTGTTGAATGGGACAAAGACGAATCGGGGCGCTTCCAGATGAGGGAAATTCCCGGCTCCGAAGAGATATTTCGTGCCGATTTAGTGCTCCTGGCGATGGGATTTTTGGGACCTGAGAAGATATTGATAGATGCGTTGGGACTTGAAACAGACGATCGATCCAATGTGAAAGCTGAATATGGTGCCTTTATGACTTCTCAGGAGGGAGTCTTTGCTGCGGGTGATATGAGACGGGGGCAATCCTTGGTCGTCTGGGCGATCAACGAAGGACGAGAAGCCGCCAAGGCAATCGATAGCTATCTAGTTGGTGGGCTTCTGTGATGGACCGCAGTTCTTGACCCTTTTGGCTTTTCTTGTTAAATTCTCCGATCGATATAGCCGAATGATACTTCAGGCTCTTAGCTTAATTCAGTATCTACAGAGACTATTGCTTAATAATATATCTTTGCTCTAATAATGAGATATGCCTTTGGCGCGAAGGCATGATGAATGAGGTTCGAAAATGTACGCTCTGGTAGACATAAAAGGCAAACAGTACAAAGTCGAGAAGGGCTCGATCATTAAAATCGACAGACTCAAGAACGATTCGGGCGATAAGATCGAATTTGACTCGGTTCTCATGGTCTCGGGAGAAAAGGAAATACGAGTAGGGCAGCCCTATCTCAAGGGAATCAAGATTAAGGCTACTGTCGAAGATCATGTTTCGGATAAAAAGCTTATTGTTTACAAGTATAAAAAGCGAAAAGGTTATCGGAAAAAGCAGGGTCATAGACAGAAATTTACACTCCTCAAAGTACAGGATATTGCAGGCATAAAAGTCGAGGCCACATCCGTTGCTGGTAAATCGGCGACCGAAACCGAGGCGAAGGCAGCAGCTCAGGAGAAACCCAAGGAATCCATCAAAACTCAAGAGACGAAGGCTGCGGCTAAGAAGCCGCTTGAGTCTAGCAAGCCGGCTGCGGCTAAGGCAAAGCCAAAGACTTCGGCTCAAAAGCCCACGAAGGCTGCGGCTAAGAAGCCGCTTAAGTCTAGAAAGCCGGCTGCGGCTAAGAAGCCGCTTGAGGCGAAAAAGAAGCGGCCTGCAGCCAAGGCTAAGCCAAAAGCGACGCCAGACAGAGAGAAAAAAGCTTCCGCTTCCAAGAATAAGGCAAAAGCGCGGAAGAAGGCATAAGCCGGAGGATAGAGGATGGCACATAAAAAAGGTGGCGGGAGCTCGAAAAACGGACGAGATTCCAATTCACAGAGGCTGGGAATAAAGCGGTATGCCGGACAACTGGTTACGGCGGGATCGATTCTGATACGCCAGCGCGGATCAAAATTCCATCCCGGCGAGAACGTCGGAAAAGGGAAAGACGATACGCTCTTTGCTAAGATTGATGGCATCGTGGAATTCCACGAAAAAAGAGGAAGGAAACTGGCCAGTATCAAGCCCCGCTCGCAGTGAGGTTAAAGCGTTCGCCAGGTGATCAGTTTCGTTGACGAAGCGAAAATCGAAGTGAAATCAGGGGACGGCGGAAACGGTGCTGTCTCATTTCGAAGAGAGAAATACGTTCCCCGCGGCGGACCTGACGGCGGAGATGGCGGTGACGGTGGAGACGTCATCTTCGTTGTCAAGCGCAATCTTAAGACCCTTTCCCACTTAAAGCTCAAGCAACACTACAAAGCTGAAAACGGCGCTCATGGAGGGTCGAGGCAGAAGCACGGCAAAAGCGGAGAAGACGTCTGCATCGGCGTACCTCCAGGATCATTGATAAGAGATCCAGATACCGGCATGGTGCTCAGAGACTTGAGATTGCCTGACGAAAGATGGACCTTCCTAAAGGGAGGAATCGGGGGAAAGGGTAATCGGCTTTTTGCAACCTCTACCCGACGTACTCCCCGATTTGCCAAACCTGGAAAGCCGGGACGGTACGCAAGGTAATTGTTGAGCTGAATCTCATTGCTGATATCGGACTCGTTGGATCTCCGAACGCCGGAAAATCGACCCTTCTCTCTCGCCTTACGGAGGCGAGACCCAAAGTCGGGGATTATCCCTTCACGACGCGGGAACCCCATTTAGGCGTGCTTCGATTTCAGGATCGAGAGCTCAAGATCGCCGATATTCCAGGAATCATTGAAGGGGCCGCATCCGGAGCCGGTTTGGGGCTGAAGTTTCTCAGACACATCTCCCGCACGTGCCTTCTTGTGTTTGTCGTTGATTTGGGTGAGCCTGATTGCCTAGCGAAACCAAAAATTTTGCTAAAAGAGCTCTGCAACTATAGCACAGAATTGGCTCACAGGAGGCGGATCCTGGTGGGGAACAAGCTAGATCTTTCGGGATCAGAGGAAGCACTGCGGAGACTAACAGAGGAATATCCCGAAGAGACAATTATAGGTATCTCGGCGTTGCAAAGAAAAGGTCTCGAGAGGCTAAAGGATGCACTAGAAAATGCCTTTGGGAGCCCGGGTTAGATCAATGAGAATCGCTATGCTCGGAGGTACTTTTAATCCTGTCCATCTGGGGCATCTTTACCTTGCTGATGACATCAGGTCGAGCTACGATTATGAAAAGATTGTGTTTGTCCCGGCAAATATTCCTGCTCATAAAGAGATTGAGGAGGAGATTAGTGCAGGGCAGCGAATTGAGATGTTGAAGCTAGCCGTCGAGTCGATTCCTCAATTTGTCGTTGATACTTGCGAAATCGAAAGGGGAGGTATCTCCTATACCATCGACACGATCCGGTACCTGGCATCGAAATACAGCACTAGAGAAAAAATAGGCGTTATCATCGGTGATGATTTAGTGGAAGGGTTTTCAGATTGGAAAGAACCGGATCAAATATGCAATTTGGCGACCCTGATCGTCGCTCACCGTAAACATAGCGCAAGAGTGTCTTTTTCCTATTCCCATCAATATATCGATAATGTAGTATTTCCTCTTTCCTCTTCTGACATCAGAAAGAGGATACGGGATGGCAAATCCGTTCGGTTTCTTCTTCCGGATGTGGTTTGGAAGTACATAGAAGAGCACCGCCTTTACCAGAAGATGCAACAACCATGAAACGTTCTCGCAAGACCGACAAGAGCATTTTTCTCCTGCTTCTTATCATTCTCCTAGCCGCCTCGACGATTGTTTTTGCTTTCTATCAACTCAGAACCGATAAATTTACACGCATCCTCAAGGAGCAAAAGCCTGTTGCTGTTCTATTTTTGGTGAATTCCCAGGAGCGGCTGCAGTTCATTCAGGTTCTGCTCTATCACCCAATCACCAAGAAAGCAGGATTGTTCTATATCCCGGCCAATCTTGGAACAAGGGTAGAAGCTGTCGACCGTTTCGATAGGATTGAGGTTCTGTACAATCCGCAGGACTGCTCACTTATTCGCAAGAAGGTCGAACAACTGATAGATCTTCCCATTCCGTTTTACTTTGACGTCTCTTTGAATGGTATTTCCAATCTGGTGGACCTCATCGGTGGGATAGAGCTTTTTATCTCTAATCCTGTTGACATGGATCAGGGGGAACGGAGAGTTTTGCTGCCCTCCGGAAGTGTATTGCTGGACGGAGAAAAGATCAAAGAGTATCTCACCTATGAGTTGCCGCTTGAAGAAGATCGAGAGAGTGTAGGCAGGAGGCAGAAATTTATGCAATCCCTCTTGAAAAAAATTGGCTCTCCTTCTACGAACGCCTACCTGCTGGAGAGAGACGTGTTTAGACTAGCGAGATCTTATCTCAGATCTAATCTGACATCGAAATCTCTCCAGGCCTTTCTTCTCGAGCTGGGCAATCTCAAAACGGACAGGTTTGTCTTTCAGCGCGTCCTGGGCAGTACAAAAAAGGTAGAAGGTGTAGAGGGCCCAATACTTTTTCCACACTATGAGGGAAATCTTATCAAGCAAACCATTAAGCAAAACATTGAAACAATAAGCAGTGATGATCCAAAATACGATGATTCACTTGCTGTAACCATCGAAATACTCAATGGGACGGATTCCGACGGATTGGCACAGAGAACTAAGGCTCTTTACGAAAGCTTCGGGTTCGATGTTGTTTCATTTGGAAATGCCGATCACAATGAGTACATAAACACCCTAGTTCTTGACAGAAAGGGAAAAACCTATGCCGCCGAAAGGGTCGCGGAAGTCATAAAGTGTGAGAGGATCCATTCCAAGCTCGATTCAGAATCGAGGGCTGAGATAACTCTCATTCTGGGGAAGGATTTTGATGGACGTTATTGCAAGTAGCAGGGATCATGCAATTAAAATCGCTGAATTACTGGTAGAACACCTGGCAACAGACACCATCGTGCTCGATGTTGGAAAGCAGAGTAGTTGGACCGACTATTTTGTGATCTGCACAGTGAGGAGTCAGACGCACCTAAAGGGCTTGATGGAACATATCAATGATTACTTCCGCGCTCATAACATCAAAAAGCTTAACAGCGCGAAAGACTCTTTGGATCAAGGATGGGTTTTAATAGACTGCGGGACTATAGTTATTCATTTAATGGCGCGTGAGAAACGCGAATTTTACGAACTGGAAAAGCTTTGGTTTAGCAGCGAGCGGCTGTTTTACTCTTCGTAGTCATCGTAGTCGAGTCCATCATCATCGACCGAATAATCGTCCTCTTCGAAGAAGTCGTCGTCATAGTCTTCGTCCTCGTAATCTTCATCTTCGAAATCTTCGTCCATATCATCATCGTCGTCTAGTTCTTCTTCCTCTTCTTCCTCTTCTTCCTCTTCTTCCTCTTCTTCCTCTAAATCCTCTTCCTCGTCGTCTTCTTCGTCTTCCTCTTCGTCGTCGTCTTCTTCTATCTCTTCTTCGTAGTCGTCTTCAAAATCCTCTTCATAATCATCAAAGTTGTCGTCGTAGAAGTCATCATCCTCGAACTCGTCTTCGTGATCTGAAGACAACCAAGGGATCCATACTTCTAAATTCTCACAGGTGTTGCTAGCCATGAGAAACATTGCGTTCTCCCATCCTCCCTCTCATGGTAATAAAATCAATCTATGACCTTCAACCTTAAAATGTCAACAGTTTTTTTCTTTTTTTTGAGGGATTGAATGAATCAGTGACGCGAAATTATGTATATTTTGTATATGCAAATTAATTGCAAGGCGCCGGCCAAGGTGAATCTTCACTTAGAGATTGCTAGTCAACGAGATGATGGTTTCCATGAAATTATATCAATTATGCAGATGGTATCACTCTTCGATGTCATCTCCATTCGGTCGTTAGAAGGAAAAAACGGGATGAGCCTCGAGGGTCCATTCCATTTTCAAGAGTCAGAAAACACGATGCGGAGAGCGTATCAGGGCTTTCAGAGGCGTCTGGGATTGAACTTCGGATTAGAGGTTTCCGTGCAAAAAAACATTCCTTACGGTGCCGGACTCGGCGGGGGATCTTCTGATGCGGCAACGTTTCTTCGCTGCCTAAATCTTCTCCAGCAGAGGCCGTTACACGAACGAGAGCTGGATGAAATCGGATTAGAAATCGGGAGTGATGTGCCTTTTTTCCTGGGATCAGCAGCAGCACTTGTCACGGGCCGCGGAGAAAATATCACGCCGCTCAAGGCTCGTTCAGATTTCAGAATCATGCTTGTGTATCCCGGATTTCCGATCGAAACCCGCAAGGCCTACGAATGGCTCGACCAATCGGAAGATCGAAAAGGACTCGTCAGGGTGTCTGCAACGACAGCTCAATCAAGCGAGCTATCCAAAAAGTATGCAGAGGCGAATGTCGCGAGCTGGCGCTTTATCAATTCATTCGAAAAGGTGCTTTTTGAGAGGTTTCCGGTTTTGAAAGAGATTCAAAGCCACCTCAGAGAGCTAGGAGCTGTGCACTGCGGGATTTCGGGAAGCGGATCCACGGTGATAGGAATATTTCCTGTCGAAGTGAAGCTCGGTGATGTAATGCAGGCTTTCGGCATGCGCTATCCCTTTGCAGCTACTGTAGAGCCTCTTGAAAGTAAACCTAATCCTATATTAAAATAAGATGAATATGTCAAAAACGGGCTTCCGAGCCTTGACAATTGGGAGATCGGCCTTCTTTGCAGAAGCTAAATCCTCCTAACAAGGTTCGTAAAGGAGGAAGCGATGGATATTACAGACATCCGCATTCGGAAGGTGGAATCGGAGGGAAAGCTTAAAGCCTATGTAACACTTACCTTCGACGGTTGCTTTGTTGTTCACAACTTGAAAATAATATCCGGGCAAGCAGGAACGTTTGTGGCGATGCCAAGCAGAAAGACCAACAAAGGAGAATACAAAGATATTGCGCATCCGATTAACTCGGATTTCAGAAATATCATTCAGCAAAAGATACTCGAGGAGTACCATAAGCTGGATGAAGCGGAAGGCGAAAGAGATGCCCCGCGCGATGATGAACAGGATGGGGAATCAGAGGTAGAAGCTACATCTGAGCAGGAAGCAGGATCCCCCTCCGTCGAACCCTCCGGCAATTCGACAGCAGACACAAATAGGCCTGAGGTCGGGCAGCCCAAGCAAACCGACGAGGAGCAATAGTCACCCAAATATTTGGGACGTCGGCAAGTGGTAAGCCACCGGTTTTTGGTACCGGCATACGCAGGTTCGAATCCTGCCGTCCCAGTAGCGATACCCAGAGTTCGTAAAGACAAGAGGAGTCAGAGATGGAACAGAAAACCTTGGCTTTTACGCTAAGAGAGAAAACAAAAAAAGGCCCTTCGGGCAGGCTAAGAAGAACAGGGAAAATCCCTTCGATCATATACGGCCATAACGAGCCCGTCTCTATTGCAGTGGATGAGCATGAGTTCAACACAAAATTCAAAACTGTGTCCGAAAGTACAATCATCACCCTCCAATCCGAAGAGAAGTCATACGATGTTGTGGTCAAGGATTACCAGGAAGATATCCTTATGGGTAAGATCATTCATATTGATTTCTACGAAGTTGAACGGGGTAAGGCGCTCAAAACACATTTACCGGTTCATTTTTTCGGTACACCTGTGGGAGTCAGAGAGGGTGGATTACTGGAGACGGTAGCCCATATGCTGGAAATCGAATGCCTGCCAAAAGACTTGCCAAGTGAGGTTGTCATTGATATCAGCAACCTTGAGTTGGGGCATTCAGTGCATGTATCTGACATTCCGGAAATCGAAGGGGTGAAGTATCTAGCAGCAAGCGATCAGGTTATCTGCACGATTACCCGCAAGAGGGCTGAGGAGGAAGTCGCTGCAGAGGAGATCGAAGAAGAGGCTGTTGCCGGAGCGGAAGCTGCTGCTGTAGAAGGCGAAGAAACAGCGGAGCCCGAGAAGGAGGAGTAAATCCTGCCCTGGATCATTCTTGGATTGGGTAACAGGGGCAAGCGATACCAGCGTACGCGTCACAACGTCGGTTTTCAGGTAATTGACCGCATCGCATCGAGACTTAAAGTCACACTGAAAAAGCCACTCTTTCGCAATTTTCTCATCGGAAAGGGCTCTGTCCAGGGTCGTCACCTCTATCTTGTGAAGTCGCTGACCTATATGAACCGCAGCGGGGAAATTCTACATGGGGTTCTAAAGCTCGGGAAAGGGAATCTTAGCGATCTGGTCGTTGTATGCGATACTCTGGACTTGCCGCCGGGATCGTGTAGGCTCAAAATGCGAGGCTCTTCTGGGGGTCACAGAGGCCTGGAATCGATCATACGTCACGCAGGTTCATCTGATTTCCTTCGTCTCTATATAGGAATTGGACGTCCGGCCTCCAAGAATGAGATTATCGACCATGTGCTCGGTGAACCTAGTGAGGAAGATCGCAATCTGATCAATCGCGTATTTAGAAAGGCAGAAAGAGGAATGCTGGAATTGCTGGTAAGTCCTCCAGAGAAAGTCATGAATGATCTCAATGAGAGAGAAAGCTGATCTCGAGCACAAGATATCAGACTACCTGAACGGATTGGGAATCAAAAGAGGAGCCAATATTGTCGTGGCCTGTTCAGGTGGTCCCGACTCCACTGCCCTTTTATATGCTCTGTCGCGAATAAGCGTCCAACGAGACCTGGTTCTGAGCTCCGCCTACCTTGACCACGGAATTCGTGATTCCGATGAAGCCGATGGAGACATCGAATTCCTGAGCGCGATAACCTCTAGGCTAGGGATACCGCTTTATGTCGAACGCAAGTCCGCTGGCGAGTTGAGACGAATCGCCAAGAGAGCCAAGAGAAGCCTTGAAGCAGTCGCCAGAGATTGCCGCTATGGCTATCTCGCTGATGTCGCATCGGAAACCTCAGCCGATTATATTGCCACCGGCCATACGCTAGACGATCAAATCGAAACGATACTTATGCGTTTCTTTCAAGGCGCCTCTCTCTTCGGGTTATCTGGGATACCATCGGTGAGAGATCGTATCATTCGCCCCATCCTCTGCGCAACGCGAGAGGAGGTGCTCGCATACCTTCAGATCCATGGTATTGGCTACCGAACGGATAAATCGAATCTCTCGGATGACTTCCTCCGCAACAAGATCCGTATTGAGTTGGTACCTGTTGTGCAAAGAGTATTTCCCCAATACAAAAAGACGCTCCTCTTTGTCTCTGAAACAGCGCGCAGCTTTACAAAATTTGTCGATGGAGAGGTGAGAGATAGTCTGCAGTGGGAGAGAGTCCAAGGAGTATCCGGAACGGCTTTTCGAATACAAGGGCAATCCTTCATCTCAGTAAACGGCGTGGTAAGATTACGCTCTCTTTATCTCATGCTCAATGAGCTTGCCCGGCTTGAGCCCTCGAGAAAAGGAGCCAAGCAGGTTCCCTTTAGGTTTGTCTCACCGCTGCTGGACGACAGCTGGTTCTATCCAAAACGCCTCTTATTGAATGGACATGGAATAACGCTAGAGTGGCGGGGGGAATTTCTTTTTTTGGAGCGGAAGGTTGTCTCGCTATATAAAAAAGGGTATCTTATAAATGTAAAATTTGGGTCCATAAGCCTGATAAAAGGGGTAAATCTCGAGGTCGTTGCGACCAAGGGCCCTCCCGATAGTCGAGATCAACTTGTTGTCCTAAGAGACGAGATTGTTGGGCCCCTTGTCGTGCGTTCTAGGAGATCGGGAGATCAAATAGAACTGAGCATGGGTCTGAAAAGCTTGAAAAAGCTTTTCAACGAGTGGGGCGTGTCTCGAGAAGAGCGATGGCTTATGCCCGTGATAGCCGATAGGAAAGGAATTTTAGCCGTTTTAGGAAGTTGTACAGGCTTCAAAAACCGATACTCTAGACGTGCGAATAATTGGTATTCCAACCAAAGCGGTAGCAGTACCTACACCGCAAAGATTAAAATCGTAAAGGTGGGTTAACGCCAGGGTGAGCGACAACAACCAAAATAACAAGGGATCTGATCCCAAGATTCCCAAGTTCAATTTTAACAATAAAGCTGCACTCATTTCATTAATGGTTCTCGTGGGGCTCTTTATATTTTTCTTTGTCCTGCAGGATACAGATATGTCGCGGGAGATTCCCTATTCGACATTTCTGAGCTACCTCGATTCAGGCAGGGTGAGATCAGTCAAAATCCTCGATGGACAAACCATCAGGGGAGAGTTCAAGGTAGGCCCCGAGGGAATCAATGCCTTCAAAACCGTCATTCCCTACTACGATGAAGAGCTCATGCCTAAACTAAGAGAACAATCGGTAAGTGTGCAGGGGGGATCAAAATCCATCTCTCCGCTACGAGTGTTTTTTGAGTTCTTGCCGTGGGTGATTGGTTTCTTCTTCATCTGGTTTATGTTTCGCCAGGTGCAGGGCAGCGGCAACAGAGCCTTTTCATTCGGAAAGAGCCGCGCCAAGAGGTACCTGGACAAGGGCAATAAAGTTACCTTCGCCGATGTAGCAGGTCAGGAAGAGGCAAAGTACGAGCTGCTAGAGGTCGTCGAGTTTCTCAAAAATCCTTTAAAATTCAGCAAAATTGGAGCAAAGATACCCAAGGGATGCCTTCTTGTCGGAATGCCAGGTACGGGCAAGACACTTCTCGCTAAGGCGATTGCCGGTGAAGCGAACGTGCCTTTCTTTCATATGTCGGGATCCGATTTCGTCGAGATGTTTGTGGGCGTCGGAGCAAGCAGAGTGAGAGACCTTTTTGACCAGGGACGTAAGAATGCCCCATGCATCCTTTTCATTGATGAGCTCGATGCGGTTGGCAGAACCAGGGGGGCTGGCTACGGAGGCGGACACGACGAGAGAGAGCAGACCCTCAACCAGATGCTTGTCGAAATGGACGGATTCGACACAAAGGACGGAGTGATCATCCTTGCCGCAACGAATAGACCCGATGTTCTGGACCCAGCGCTCCTACGACCTGGAAGATTCGATAGACAGGTTGTCGTAGATATGCCCGATATTAAGGAGCGGGAAGCTATCCTGAAGATCCACTGCGGAAAGATCCCCCTTAGTCAGGAGGTCAACCTCAACCGTATCGCGAGAGCGACTCCGGGAACTTCCGGAGCGGATCTGGCTAACCTGGTTAACGAGGCGGCCCTTCTCGCGGCACGGAAGAACAGGTTAAAGGTCGATATGGATGACTTCGAGGAATCTCGAGATAAGGTGCTTATGGGAATAGCGCGTAAATCCCGGGTAATATCTCCTCGAGAGAAGAGAATGAAGGCCTACCACGAAGCCGGGCACGCCCTTCCGCACTATTATCTGAAGAACGCCGATCCCCTGCACAAGGTCACGATCATTCCTCATGGGCAGGCCGCCGGAGTGACCTTTTCGCTCCCCGAAACCGATGCCGAAACGCTGAGCCAAGGATGGCTCACTGATAGAATTACTATTGCAATGGGTGGATATGCTGCGGAAAAGCTTATCTATAACGAAACCTCCTCTGGCGCGCAAAACGATATCGAGAGAAGCACGGATCTTGCCAGACGGATGGTTTGCGAATGGGGAATGAGCGAACTCCTCGGTCCTGTCGCTTTGGGGAGAAAAGAGGAGCCGATCTTTATCGGCAAAGAGATCGCCAGGCACAAGGACTACTCCGAAGAAACCGCCCAAAAAATTGATCAGGAGATCAATAGCATCGCTCAAAAATGCCTCGCCACGGCCACGGATATACTATCCGAAAATAAAGACAAGCTCGAGCTTCTTGCCGAGACCCTCGTTAACAGAGAGACTCTCGATGATTTTGAGATACGTAAGCTCCTCGGTCTTCCAGCGAAAGTAGAGAAGAAGGACGAGGGGTAACACCGCTGCTTCACGTCCTCGAGATCAAACCAAAAGCCGCGGGAGCTAGCCTCTTGAGATTTAAACACGCACTAGTTGCAGGACTCATTTTGCTGCTTTTCTCCTGTTCGTCTTTCAAAGAAGAACGAAAGACACAATACGACCTCGATAATATCCTTACCGAAGATATCGAGGAACTCATAGATAACGGATCCCGCCTCGAAGCGCTCCAGGATATCGACTACATGAGGCGTATCGGCAAGATCGAAAGCGATCGAATCGAATTCCTCAGAGCCCGTGCAATTGACGGCATAGTAGAGGATTACAATAAAAGTTCAGAAGAGAAGGATTTCTGGAGCTCATATTCCTATTTCAAGTCTCTTTCGGCGATCGGAAAAGAGGAATTGCTCTCCGGCGTCTCTAAAAAGAGCTTGCTTCTAGATCTAGCGGAAAGCCTAAGAGATAAAAAAGAAGACATCTCCGCCTTCGCGGTCTATATGAAGCTCCTCGAAGAAAGCTCTCTGTCCCCGGAAGAGCTGGGTAATCTTCTCGCCTTTGCGTATGAGGCCAAGAATATTACGGCGTTGAGACGCGCAATACAAAAGAGTGAGGAAGCAGGGATAGAGATTGCAGATAAATATACTGATCTGGCAAATAAACAGCTCCCGCCTCAGGAGATGATGAAAGGTACCGCTACGGTTTGGGTTGATAAGGGAATAAGGGTCGAAAAGGGTATCGGCTATCCTGACCGCGTCATGGGGAGTGGGTTTTTCATTGACAAGAGAGGGTACCTTCTCACCAACTATCACGTCATTCAGAGCGAGGTCGATCCCGAGTACGAAGGCTACTCGCGGCTCTTTGTTAGGATGCCGGGGCGCGCGGAGGAAAAAATTCCAGCCAAGGTGGTTGGATGGGATAGGCTGTTTGATATTGCCCTGCTAAAGGTTGAGCTCGAGCCGAACTATGTCTTCAACTCCTTCACAGGGGATGCTGTTCAACCGGGTGACAAAGTGTTCGTCATTGGTTCCCCCGTGGATCCCTTTTTAGAGAATACAGTGACAGCAGGAATCATTTCTGCTGTCGGGAGGCGGAGGCTTCTGCAGATGGGAGATGTTATTCAGGTAGATGCACCTGTAAATCCCGGAAATAGCGGAGGTCCGCTGATAAACGAAGTGGGGGAGCTTGTAGGTGTCGTCTTTGCCGGTCTAAAACCCTTCGAAGGCCTTAACTTTGCCATCCCGATTCACTGGATCAACATGCTCTATCCATATCTCTATCAGGGTGAGGAAGTTGTACATAGCTGGTTGGGCATGGCTCTAACCGAAACGGAACATGGGCTGGAAGTCATTTACACCATTCCAGGGGAATCGGCTCATCGGGGAGGGATTCAACAGGGAGATATCCTCAAATCGATCGACGGAAACCATTTCGAAAGCATCAGAGATGTACAAGAATACCTTATCGGACTTCCGAGCAGAACCCTTGTAAGCGTAAAATGGATTCACAACGGAGCGGAGCTCACTGGTCTGTTCTCGCTTAGAGCAAGACCCTTCAGCCCCATCGAGCTGGCCATGGAGAGAGATACCAAGGTAAATATGCTTGTCCCTCTCTTTGGCATGGAGGTGCGCGAGGTCGGCGGTGGTTTTTGGGAGACCAACTATGTAGTCGAAAAAGTTATTCAGGGATCTATAGCCGACAATACAGGAATTTCTGTGAGTGATCCCGTCAATTTACAGCAGTGGCAAATTGATCGGGAAAAGCGCTTCGTTATTCTACAGATCTACATAAAAAAGAAGAAAGCAGGCTTTCTGGAAAGCGTTTTGCAGATGGTCGCGTATATGGAATCAGACAACTTCATATAAAATCTCGACCCACCGTCGTACTCCTTATTTATTGTGAAAAATATAACAGCATATCAAATCTAAAGCGGTCATTTAAACGCAATTTCTGTGCATGGTATTGACAGGGCCTCTTTGATTATCCTATAACTTGTGAAAATAATCACCAAAGGATTCCATGGAACTACCGCTCCCTTCTATCAAAAGATTGTGTCGCCTCTACGAGCTGCTTAGGCGCCTCGATCAGTCAGGCTCCTTATATATTTCATCAGTAAAGATCGGCGAGTATCTTCGCGTTAAGGCTCACACGATCAGAAAAGATATAAGCCTCATCGGCGAAGTCGGCGCGTCCCGCGCAGGCTATCCTGCGCGTACACTCCTCGAGCTCATAGGGACAAGGCTTCAACTCCATACAAAGAGGGGAGTATGTGTCGTTGGCCTGGGGATCGTTGGCCAGACTCTTCTCAGGTTTCACGAAGTGCTTGATGATCACCTTCCTATGCTGGCAGGATTCGATCACAATATCAATCGATTGGAGACGATCAAAACCAATGTTCCCCTTTTCCCATTTCATGAAATGGCAGAGGTCGTGGCGGCTAAAAAAATTTCTCTGGCCATCCTGGCAACGTCTACAGATTTAGCCCAAAAAACAGCGGAGCGGCTTGTAAGTGCCGGGATCAGGGGAATCATCAATTTGACGGGTGCAATGCTACGCTCTCATGAGCAGGAGGTATTCATCCGGTCTATCGACCTCATAGAGGAGCTCAGGATAATGTCGGCCTGCCTTGCAGGCTCTGGGAGAGTGAAATGAAACGCATCTACAACTTTTCGCCCGGTCCTGCAACACTACCTGAATCCGTATTGAAAAAGGCGCAAGCAGAGCTTTTAAATTATAACGGAAGTGGCATGTCCGTTACAGAAATTAGCCATAGATCGGAAGTTTTTCGCAAGATCGTCGCTAAAACTGAGAAGGCTTTAAGAGAAATCATGAGCATTCCCGAAAACTTCAGGGTTCTCTTTCTTCAAGGCGGGGCATCCCTTCAATTTGCTATGGTGCCACTCAATCTTTTCGGTCGAGGTGGGATAGCCGAATACGTGGACTCGGGAAGATGGTCCCAAAAAGCTATCCTCGAGGCTGAGAGATATGGGATGATCAAGATCGTCGCTACATCCAAAGATAATGGATATCGGACAGTACCTGGTCTCACTCGGGATATGCTCTCACCCGATGCCGCATACCTCCACTTCACAATGAACAATACCATCCATGGCACCAAATTCGATGCTTTGCCGCCTACCGCTGCGCCGCTCGTAGCCGATATGTCATCCTGCATCCTATCGGAGAGATGGGATGTTAGTAAGTTTGGCCTGATCTATGCAGGAGCTCAGAAGAATATGGGTGTTGCAGGATTGACCGTTGTTATTCTTCGAGAGGACCTTGCGACCTGCTGCCTCGAGGTGACACCTACTATGCTG
This sequence comes from uncultured Spirochaetales bacterium, assembly GCA_964561715.1. Taxonomy (GTDB): domain Bacteria; phylum Spirochaetota; class Spirochaetia; order SZUA-6; family CAZLRN01; genus CAZLRN01. Next base: position 1,676 of record CAZLRN010000009.1, on the reverse strand, counting down.
CGCTACCAAACTCATATGGAATCGGGCTCCCTCTACAACACACCGCCCTGTTTTGCCCTTTACATGGCCGGGCTGGTGTTCGAATGGATCAAAGAACAGGGCGGGATTGAGATACTAGAGCGCAGAAATCGAGAGAAGGCTTCTTGGTTGTATGAATTTATAGACAACTCCGATCTTTTCAAAGGAATCGCCGCAAAACCGAATCGTTCTTTGATGAATGTGACATTCCAAATAGCGTCGAGGAACCTGACGGATCGATTCTTACATGAAGCAGCGCAGCAAGGCCTTGTAGCTCTCAACGGACATCGGTCAATTGGAGGCCTTCGGGCAAGCCTCTACAATGCTATGCCGCTGGAGGGTGTTCAACGCCTTATCGAATTCATGCAGGCATTTGAGAAGAAACACAAAAACACAGCCGGGGGATGACAGCATGTTTAGAATACGCAATCTCAATAGAATTTCCACTTACGGCCTCGATCTGCTTCCCCGTGACGGCTATGAGGTAGCCTCCGATCTCTCCAATCCCGATGCGATTTTGATTAGAAGCTACAATATGCTTGATATGGAGCTCCCAAGTTCTCTCAAAGCCGTTGCCCGGGCCGGTATTGGAGTGAGCAATATACCCGTGGATAGATGCACGGAAAAGGGGATAGCAGTCTTCAACACGCCGGGAGCCAACGCGAATAGCGTAAAAGAGCTCGTTCTGACGGGACTCCTCATCTCGTCTCGAGATATCCTATCTGGAGTTCAGTGGGCAAAATCGCTTATCGGGAAAGGAGATGAAATTCCAGACCTTGTCGAAAAAGGAAAATCGCGGTTCTCCGGCCCCGAGCTCCGCGGTAAAAGACTCGGTGTCATTGGACTTGGAGCTATTGGGGTCATGGTTGCGAATGATGCACTATCCCTTGGCATGGAGGTAACAGGTTACGATCCGTTTATTTCCGTGGAATCTGCATGGGGCCTTGCTCGAAATGTAAAGAGGGCCATGGGAATCGAAGGCATAATCACGGACTCAGACTACATCACGATTCATGTGCCACTTACTGCAAAAACGAGAGGCATGCTCAACAGGGATCGCTTCTCCGTCATGAAAAAGGGGATCAGGTTGTTGAATTTTGCACGAGGAGGACTGGTTAGGAACGACGACTTGATCGAGGCAATCAACGACGGGATTGTGATATGCTATGTAACTGATTTCCCCGAGGAGGAGCTACTTGGATTTGATCAAGTGATAGCTATTCCCCATCTAGGAGCCTCGACTCCAGAAGCCGAAGACAACTGCGCTGTAATAGCGGTTCAGCAACTAAGAAATTTTCTAGAGTTTGGAAACATTAAAAACTCGATTAATTTTCCCGAATGTGACATGTCGATGAGCAGCAACCAGAGGATTATCATAGCCAACAGGAATATTCCGAATATGGTTGGGCAGATCACAACACTCCTCGCAGAACAGATGGTAAACATCTCCGATATGATCAACAGACACAAAGACGGATTGGCTTACAACATCATAGATGTGGATCAGAGAATCACTCCGGAGACCATTCAAAAGATCAAACAGATCGAAGGTGTTGTCATGTTGAGGATTATCTAGTTGCGTCGAAACATAAAAGAACGCCGCCTAGAGGTTTTTCAGTAGTTGATACAACCCTTGCCCGGCTATAGCAATGAGATCG
>CAZLRN010000008.1:0-28215 GCA_964561715.1 uncultured Spirochaetales bacterium | reverse complement strand
CCATCATAGCTTCGACTTGACAAAGCTAATTATCTTTACCAATCAAGTCAAGTATTCGGGAAGGCGCGCGAATACAGAGTACTGGACCGCGGGGCAGATTGAGTTGTAGAATCACCCGCAACTGCAACAAGAGGAGGAGCGATATGTCATTGGAGATCGAGGTCAAAAACATGGCCGAGTCGCTAGGAGCAGATTTTTTCGGGGTAGCCGACCTCTCGCCTGCAAAGGAGTCGATTCTCGATCAGGGTGGACCGATTGTAGCGGAGTTTTCCCGAGGTATTTCTATTGGAGTGGCGCTTCCGCATTTGATAGTGGATCAGCTGCCCAATCGCGATCAAATCGCCGTGGCACGGCTCTACAGACACCACGCCTACGATGTCATCAACATGAGGCTGGATCATATCGCTTCGCGGATCGGCGGATTCCTGCAGCGGGAAGGTCACAGAACCCTGCCTATACAGGCCGCTCAGAGCGTCGACGACAAAAGGAATCTTGGTCTCGTATCGAATAAACTGAGCGCTCACCTGAGCGGGCTGGGCTGGATCGGCAAGAGCTGCCTCCTGGTCACGCCGGAGAATGGCCCCAGGGTTCGATGGGTTACGGTTTTGACGGAAGCGCCCCTCTCGCCTACCGGTCAGTCGATGGAGGTGAGATGCGAAGACTGCCGCAAATGCGTGGACATCTGTCCGGCTCAGGCTTTTACGGGCAGGCAGTTCCGGGAGGATGAACACAGGGATCTGCGATTCGATACACGAAAGTGTTCTGCCTACCTGGAGAAGCTCAAAGAAGAGATGGGTATCGGGGTCTGCGGAATGTGCCTGTACGTCTGTCCTCATGGGCGTAATGGAGACGCGAAGTAGCGCCTCGCTAGCTCAGATTCGGGCTGGGGAGCTCTTCTCCGGTCTGGCTCAGGTAGAGGGTGCCGAGCTCGACAGAACACACAGTGTTTGGCTCGAAGGCAGGCGCAAGAATCCTTAGTTTCTTGCTGTTGAGATCGATATGCTCGATGATGCCCAGGCGGATAGCGAAATTCTCGCGATCGCAGAGGCAGACAAGCAGGTTTTTCCAAGCCTCGGGAGTTCGGAGATGCGGTATCTTGCCGTGAATTCCGATATGTTTGAAAGAGAGCTCTCTCGATTGAGCGCCATTGAAGTATTGTGAAAAACATTCGCGACGGTATGCTTTTCTCGCCGCCGGTGTTCGAGAGACCGCGAGATCGGATACCGGAAATCGAAGCATTTCTATCTGCGGTGTCCCCATGAAGTTTCTGAAGAGAGGGTCAACGGCCCCTTCCTTCATAAGTACCACTACGATGTTCGGTCTGATGAGATCGATGACCTCGTACTGATACTCTCTTGCAAGGGGTCCCTGAATGAAACCCGACGAGTCGATAATGAGTCTCTGAACCTTGCACTCGAGAGCTTTCTCCTGGAGGCGCTTAATGCTCGTTAGGTTCTGGAGCACGTTGCTGGCCGGTGATGTCGTCCCGACAAATCGGAGATACTCACCTCTATGTGATTCACCTCGTCTGGAGAGAACCTCCAGGCCCAGGGTAGCGGGCGGTCCGATGCGGGATTGGCCCGGATCGCAATCGAGGTAGCCTACCGACAGTTGGGACAGCTCTTCTACGAGATACCTACAGAGGGTCGTCTTGCCGGCATTGCATTCCCCCGTAATATACACAGAATGGAAGCGCGGTGATTGTTTCAGGCTTTCAGCGAGTTTTAACCAGTGCCGGTCTACCTGCATCTGCCTTACATCATCTCCTTAGATCATTATAGTGACTCATGGCTCCCATGTGCAGCTAGCCCCGGCGAAAACAGGTTGCATAGGCTTTTTTGGATAAAGTGCAGCGAAAAAACAGAAAGAGAGGCTGGTCAGCCTATAAAAACATATTGCCGAGAAGCTCGGCTTTCTATTATGCTGGTTCCCGGTATGTTGTCACAGGCAGTAGACAAAGAATTGAAGCAGACCTTTGCTATTAGGAAAGCTCTCCTTTGCGCTCTGTTCGGGGTTATTCTACTAGCTCATGCCCCGTTTCTCTTAGACGCTTCGGGTCGACACGAACAACCTCTCGCTTCCGGCGAAGCGGGAATCCCTGAAATCGAGCCTGTGGAACTAGCCGCCGGCGAACGGCTATCCGTCATTGCCTCTACGAGTATCGTTGGAGATGTTGTGGCGAATGTAGGCGGAGAGGCGATAGACCTAGCCGTGCTGATAGGATTTGGGCAGGACCCTCATAGCTATGAGCCAACCCCTCGGGCGCTGAAGGCTGTCGAAGGCGCTCATCTCGTCTTCGTCAACGGGCTTTATTTGGAGGAGGGTTTGATGGAGGCTATTGAGAGCCTGGCGTCTGTGCCGGTCATAGCCGTATCTTCCGGAATCGAGCCACTGGAATTGGAGACCCACTACGGCCGTGAGAGCATTGGAAGGGCTCACGATATACATAAGGGTGGCGACCCTCACTTCTGGATGGATCCCAATAATGTCATTGTCTGGGTGGAGAACATCGCGCACGTTCTTGTTAAGGCGGATCCTAAGAGGCGCGGGATCTATGAGGCCAACGCTGAGTCTTACATCGCAAAGCTCAGAGAGCTCGACACCGAAATTCGAAAACGCATCGAGTCCGTTCCGGAGAGCAGGAGAAAGCTCGTCGTGGATCACCACATTTTGGGCTACTTCGCCCAGCGATACGGTTTCGAGGCCGTTGGGTCGCTGCTTCCCAGCCTCTCGACCAGCTCCGAAGCGTCGGCCGGCGAAACGGCAAAACTCGTCGAATTGCTCCGTGAGCAGGAGGTGACGACAATATTTGTGGGATCGACCGCGGGTCAGGGGCTTCAGCGATTAGCCGATGCCGTTGCCGGAGAGCTCGGCAGAGATGTGTCCATCCTCCCGCTCATGTCGGGCTCGCTCGCTCCTCCCGGGCAGCGGGGTGATACCTATTTAGACTACATGGAGTACAATGTGAGTCAGATCGTCTCGGGATTGTCGCTAAAGGAGTAGCGGTTTCGTCTCTTTCCCGGACGTTCTGTGTGCCGATACGCCCAGGGGTTCTCCGGATTCTTTACACCATAGGAACCCAGGGCCAACGATCAGCTCTACAGAGGATTAAACTATGCGCATCGTCAAAAGGGATCTAACCGAAGGCAGTCTCGCGCGGGGTATCTGGTATCTCGCGCTCCCATCGATCGTGGCTAACACACTCATGGATGTTTTCAATATCGTCGACATGATCTTCGTGGGGCGGCTCGGGCCGAGCGCCATCGCTGCCGTATCCATCGGCGGTATCGTCATGGGTCTCGTCCGGATGATCGCCATGGGGATTTCGACGGGGACCGTCGCCATGGTATCGCGTTTTGTCGGCGCGGGTGATCACCGCAGCGCTGAGGAGGTGATTACCCAGACCCTCTTTCTCAACTTCTTTTTCTCGGCCGTGATCGCTCTTTTGGGTCATATCTTTGCCGAAACAATTCTCCGGGCAATGGGAGCGACAGAAGAGATTCTGACGTATGCCGTGGCGTACCTGAGGATCATGTGCTACGGCAGCATCACGATTTTCCTGACCATGACCCTGAGCGCCGGACTCAGGGGATTCGGCGATGCAGTGACGCCCATGCACGCCCTCGCCCTGGCTTCTCTGCTCAACATAGGTCTGGATCCGCCGCTGTTGATCTTCGGTATCGGTCCGTTCCCCCGCCTGGAGGTCGCCGGCTCGGCGGTGGCCACTGTCCTGGCACGGCTGATCGGGGCGATCGTTCTCCTCGCGGCCTTGCTTTTGGGAAAGCAAGGCATCGGCTTCGGGTGGATACGCTCAGGCCTGAGATGGAAGATGATTTGGCGGATCGTGAAAATAGGCTCATATAGCTCGCTTCGTATGCTGAGCATGAATCTCTCTCGTATTATCCTGGTTCGCTTCGTTTCGGCATTCGGCGCCATTGCCATCGCCGCCTACGGGATCGGGATGCGTCTGCGGCTCTTCGTGATGATGCCCGGAATGGGATTTGCGAATGCCGCCTCGGTCATGGTGGGTCAGAACCTGGGCGCTAAAAAACCGGAAAGGTCCGAAAAGAGCGCTTGGATTGCCGTCGCTTTCTATAGCGTCTTTCTGGTCATTGTTACCATCGTCTTTCTGTTTTTCCCGCGCCAGGTGATCGGCGTCTTCAACACCCAGGCCGACATGGTCGAGCTGGGGTCAAGCTTCTTGCGCCTCTATGCGTTTTCCCTTCTGTTCGGCGCGCTGGCCATTATCCTAGGTCGCGGCCACGACGGTGCCGGGGACACGGCAAGCCCGATGTTCATAACGGGGTTTTCGCTCATCGTCATCGGCATTCCCCTGGCCTGGGGTTTTTCGCAGCTCTGGGGGATAACGGGTATCTGGATCTCCATCGTGTCGACGGAGATTCTGCAGGGAATAGCCATGGCTCTCTCCTTTCGGTTGGGACGCTGGAAGCTCAAAAACGTATAGCGCTTCGATCGCGGCGACTAACGCAGTGACCTAAGAGGCTCGCTAGGGAGGATCGAGCGAGGCCTCCGAGCCTTTCTTACGGTTGACGCTTCCCTCTTTACCTGAGTAATTTTGTCAACAATAAAATCGAAAAGAGGAGAGGATTGACAGAAATGAAAAGAATCATGGCTGCAACAGTACTGGTAGTTCTTGGAGCGTTGAGCCTGTGGGCGCAGACAGCCGAGCTTCCGGCGGGCGATTCCGACGCTAGAGCGCGGCTGAACACCTCGCCCCGTCATGGCGAATGGGTCACTTACAATGCCGAGGGAGGCGATAGAGTGGAAGCCTGGGTGGTGTATCCGCAACGGAGTGATGCGGCGCCGGTTGTCGTTGTGATCCACGAAAACAGAGGCTTGAACGACTGGGCCCGGGCCGTGACGGATCAGTTCGCCGCCGACGGATTTATTGCAATCGCCCCGGACTTCCTCAGCGGAAAAGCTCCGGGCGGAGCGGGGACCAGAGCAGTCGATCCCGATGAAGCGAGAAGTCTCATCGGAAAGCTCGAACAATCCGAGATTACCCGAAGACTGATGGGAGCGGTTCGGTACGCGATATCCCTTCCTGCAGCTTCGAAAAGATATGGCGTTGTCGGATTCTGCTGGGGAGGGGGGCACAGCTTCTTCCATGCGACCCGGGACCCCAATCTCGATGCCGCGGTGGTTTTCTACGGAACCTCCCCTGCCAAGGAAGCGCTTCGTAACGTGAACGCGCCAGTTCTGGGCCTCTACGGCGCCGCGGACAACCGGGTCAACGCCACGATCGCCGCTGCTGAAGAGGAGATGAAACGCCTCGGAAAGCGCTACGAAATCGAGATCTATGAAGGGGCCGGCCACGCCTTCCTGAGAGTCCAGGATGGCCAGAGTGGTGAAAATCTCGCGGCAAGCCAGAAGAGCTGGCCCAGGACGATCGGCTTTCTCAAGCAGGAGCTCGAAGAAAAGTAGCTGATGCAGCTGGAGCGCCACGCTGCGCAGGTTGTGGCATAGTCTAAGTTATGGCGGAGAGGCCTTTCGGAGAGCGGAACAACAGATCTCAGCAGGTCAGGTGAAGGATAAGATTCGTATCCTTTTTGCCGATGTACTCCAGCGCTTTATCGGTGCTGACCATGACCAGCTCGATCCCCCGCTGTTTCGCCTCCGAGAGGACCTCATCCATCACCGGCAGGCTTTCGTACATCCCTCGCCCCACCACGAGGGTTTTGCATGACCAGGGGATATTTTCATCGATCGATAGGGGTGTGTGGCCGAACTGCTGCCTGAAGGATTTTGATTTTTTCTTCTTTCGTTTCTTGATCTCGCCCCGATCGATGATAATATCCTTGATGTAGGTCTCCGAATCGATCTTGAGCTCACCGAACTTATAGCGTTTGACTTTCATTCTTTCACTATTGCCTCAAGATATCTTCACACTTCGAAACACTTGAGTCAAGAATGTCAGATCGATTGAGAGAGACCGATTATCGCCCGAAGCCTTATTGACCGTGCATTGCTTGAACAAAGATGGGGCTTGTCCAGGCCATTTCCATATCTGTCTGTATGACTCGCAACCAGTAAGGGTTTTCTTTGGGCTCAGGATGTTCATCAGTATATGTGAATTGCACTTCTTTGGGTCGAGATTCATCTGGAGAAAATGATAGCGTCAATCTTCGATTGACTTTTCCAATTTCGATTACTCTTGGGCCGGAAATGAGCTCGTTGAGATCGATCGCAAAGCTCACTTTTTCTGCTGGACGATAAGAAATTCCCATAGATCCCAGATAACTTCCCGCACCGTATCTGGAGGCCGAAATGAGCGTTGTAGCGACATTGCATACGATTGCTGCCCCATGGGTTTTTTCGAGCTCCAGGATTATGCCGCTGCGGTAACCGCAGACTACAGAGTGCCACAGTAATTTGTCTCGTGATATTCGCGATACAGTCGATCGCGGGCTATCAAAACGAACTTTTTCGTATCCTAGCAGCTTTGTTCCGTGGATTTCGACTTCTCCATCCCAAATCACACCCGAGTAACTGGATTTTCTGCTTGATCCTTCCCAGAGAATTCGGACTTGATTCCTTGAATAGGACGAAGGCATAGGATAGCTGTAAACAGGCTGCAATCCTCTAAAAAGTTGGACACTTTCCAGCGGGGCGGTGCCGGCTACGAAGACATCAAATTTTAGAGGCGATCGGATTTTGCATCTGTCGCCCATTGTGTAGCCGCACATGGCAACGTTTGCTATTATTCTTGAACCGGTTGTGGCATAGCAGTGGCGAGCTTTCAAAGCTTCCATAACGGACTCTGCAGTCAATCGGTTAGCATAGATCCCAGTGAGTCCCCCCTTGGCGTATCTTCTCTCGAAATGTCCCGGATATTCACCCCCAGGCCGGCCCGTATATCCGTCACTCCCACCGACAAAACCCATTTTGTAGTTTCTGCCGATTGAATCTTCGAGCAACCATTCGAATGTTCCATGGGTCGAGGTTATTTCGATATTCGGCTCGAGATCGGGATCATGGTAGTCGAGGTCGGCGTTTCTTCCTCCCACATGCGGGATAATCACGGTGTTGGTACCCCGATAGTGGGCGTAGACTTGGGATATGTGCTTGAGGTCCTGCCCGGAGTCAGACTTATCCTCGACTCCGCTATGGCTGGATCTTCGCAGTGGTTGGCTGCTATCCGGAAAATAGATGTTGTGGTCTCCGCCGACTTCGGTATCCCCCGACCATTCGAAGCCGGGCAGAGGCACAAAGCTTCCGGGCTGGTAGAGCTCTTCCTCGGTTTTCTGCTGGAAGGCGTAATCTTCGTTCGACATATCATGGTCATTCCTCTGAAATCCTACGATATCCAGGGCAGAGACATCACGGGCGTAACGGAAAAAATCCGGAATTTTTTCTGCAAGTTCCACCTGTCCTCCGTGCAGGTCTGCCCAGTAGAGGTTATGTTTGTCGCCTTTTTCACGGCACTGTATCGGATTGCTTTCTGTCCGAAGCCCCGTTAAGACATCTCTGGCGACTACGCGGTAGATTCCGGATTGTGAGCATCTGCAGCCTTCTAACACCCCAAGCGCGTTTTCCTCCTTTTGAAAGCTGAATCTATTTTCGGGTAGCATAATGCCCTTGCCCTGCAGAAGTATCTCGGATTGGGTAGCCGGAGACAAATTGCCCCACTCGTCTATTGCCTTTATCAACAGACGAAAAGGCTCGTCCCTTGTTACAACCGAAGGGGCGGTGACTCGCAGCTGGGCAGGCACCCCACCGGTGATCTTCAGAGATGGAGGATCGGGAAGTGGCATAAACTTGGTGCTTGCCGGCGATAGAATAGAAATCCAAAAGTATCTTTTTTCCTCTGCGAATGTCTGAACCCTGGTGCCTGGACTGCCGCCGCTACGATCGCCGAAGTTCACTATTACCTTTTTGCCGGCGCGTACTTCCCCACTCATTACTCGAAGGGAGATGGTTTTTACGGATTCAATATGAACGCTGATTCTGACCCCCTTTGGCGCCGTGACGGTTAGGTAGTTAGGATCGGAAGGATTGCTTGCTTGAAGGACTCCCCAGTCTGTATCCGAATCTGTGTAGATACGGAGACAACTGCCGGAAGCCAAACCGGAAGAACCCGCCGTATAAACCAGCTTTAGCGATACATAGCTGCCTGCTACAAGAGGGGCTGATGGTTCCAATTTCGCGGTGTCATAGGTGCTTTTATCCGGCCCAGGATTCCTCATATCGACCCAACCTCGAATCGGAGTGATGCAGTGTTATTGGCTGTACAGTGTTATCAGCTGTACAAAGTGCTATATAATACCATTGTTCGCAGTGCGACGAGAATCTATACTAAGCAGAATGGTTGGACCATGATCAGGTGCCGAAGCTGCGGCATGCAACGGGCCGCAGACGCCATAGGGGAGTGTGTCCAATGTCTGCGGAGCCGATCCGACGTGGTGGACACGGCTTCGATACATGGACCCGATCGTGCCCGCTTCGGTCTTCCTGTAACGCCCCCGGCTAGTGAGGGCGGGGTTTCGTGCACCCTCTGTGCCAACGCCTGTAGAATTGCTGAGGGGGAGTTGGGGTACTGCGGTGTTCGGGAGAACCGTGGAGGGATCGTGCGTCCCCGTGCCGAATCCGGAAAAGCCTTTTTGCATGCATATCTGGATCGGTTGCCTACCAACTGTTGTGCTGCCTGGTTCTGTCCGGGTTCTGAGGAAGCAGGATACAATCTGGCGGTCTTTTTTTACGGCTGCAGCTTCGACTGTCTCTTCTGTCAGAATGCCTCTCACAAAAGACTCGACAGAGCTCCCGAGGTAGCGGTAGAAGATCTGGTGACGGCAGCACTCGACCCTAAGGTCCGGTGCGTCTGTTTCTTCGGCGGATCTCCCGAACCCCAGCTTCCCTTTGCGCTTGCGCTATCTAAGAGGATCATCGAGGAGAGCGACAACTCCAAACATATCTGCTTTGAGTGGAACGGGTGCGGCAAACCTGATCTTGCTCTAGAAGCTGCTGAGCTCTCCCTGAGGAGTGGTGGCACGATCAAATTCGATCTCAAAGCTTTTTCCCCAAACGTCGGGAGAGCCCTCTGCGGTGTGCCAATCGACCGTCCTTTCAGGAACTTCTCCCTGCTGTTCGAATCCTACAAGTCGCGCAACTTTCTCACCGCAACCACCCTGCTCGTGCCCCATTACGTGGACAGGACAGAGGTAGCCGGAATCGCAGGCTTCTTGGGCGGCCTAGACCCCGAGATTCCCTACTCACTGCTCGCATTTCATCCCGATTTCCGCCTGCGGGATCTACCTGTAACTTCCAAAGCCCAGGTGGAAGAGTGCTATGAGGTGGCACGACAGAAGCTTCGGCGTGTGAACCTGGGCAACAGGCAGCTTTTAGGATTCTAGCCCCTGAGGAGCTTTACTGCAGTTTCGAAGCCGCGCTGCGGGTGGGCGGCTGAGCCCGTACCGCCGCTTCGGGTGGGCGGGCTCAGCGTGGGCGAGCGACTTGTGGGCGCTGCAGCTTACCGGGCAGGGGAGTAGGGCACCCTTTTCATGAAAAAGTTTTCAACCCTTTCGACGATGGGTCCGTCTCGTTCTGACGACTCCTTGGCTTTGATCCAATCGGGATCATTTCTGAAGGATTCCCAGTTTCTATTTTTAGCATCCATGTCGTCGTGCTCGAGTATGTAGTAGATGACGTTTTTCCCTTCTGCATCTTCCCAGAAGTCTATAGTTCTTAGGTCATGTTTTTTGAAGAGATCCAGTGTGACTTCTGAAAATCTTTTATGGATGTTTTCCATTTTTCCGGGATGAATGTAATAAATTCTCAATTCGTAGATCATCGTATTACCTCCTGATAGATGTTCTCAAGAATCGTTCCACGTAAAGTGGTTTGAAGTGGAACCAGTACGACATAGTAGGATAAGGCCACCTCTCAGCTGATTCCAAGCCACAGGACTGAATATACACACCACTGCACTATATATGAAATATGAAACCTCATACGACCGAACTTAAAGCGACTCCTATTGCGAGAAATAGATATCACATATCAGGCGACCAGGAAGACATATTGTCATGGGCTGGATTGTCGGTCAACCGGATTTGCTCCGAGCCTTCCGTGTTCATCACATAAATTTCTCGGTTGCCGTCTCGTTCAGATACAAAGGCGATTTTCTGGATTTCTCCCCGCACCCGTTGTTCGATAATCTCGCGGAGGGCGAGCATATCACAACTTCCAAGACTGAATGCGAACGCCACAACTAATAAACCGTAAATACTGCGATGAGTTATTCTTCTTCCCACAGCATGACCTCTTTTACTCCTGCCGCATCAGCGGCCCGGCCTGCTTCTTCGCCCCGCAGGTCGAGATAGGCAAACTGGCTTGCAAGGTCCGGCGAGAGCTCCTTCAGCCTGCTATAAGCTTCCCGAGCCATACCGTAGTTCTCCAGCTCGTGGCTCACCCGGGCAATAGAAAGTACGACCTTTGGGTTATCCGGCGATGCTCGACCTGCCCTCTCATAGTAGCGAAGTGCCTCCTTGAGCTCTTTTCTCAAAAAGTGAAGATTGCCCAGATTGTAGAGCGCCGGAACGTACTCATCTTTCGCCAGAATCCGGCGAAACTGCTTCTCTGCTTGCTCCACCAAACCGTAGCGCGCATAAAGCACTCCGAGCTTGTTTACCAGCTTGGGGCTTCCCTGGCTCTCCTCTATCTGTGCCTGCAGTCTGGATACTCGAGGGTAAATCTCCCTTTCGATTAAACGCTTAAACTCATTGGAGAAGGATTCGATAAGCTCTCCTTCAGGAGGGAGACTGACCACTTGACATCTCATCGCCTCCCTTATAGAAGCGACGGACAATGAACTTCTAACACACTAAGTCGTGGATATAGTACTGCCAACCGCATAACAGAATCAACTGTCGATGCGCTGAATAAGGAGATTGCAGTAAGCCTAATGTCCTATTGGTATATCCTTGAGAGTGATGTACTATAGAGGAAATGAAAATTAAAAAACTATATGTGATGTGGTTCTTTCTCTTCGCATATATATTCATTCCATGCAAGTCTAAGGCACAGGAAATGGAGGTCTCATTTCTCGAAGGCGTGGTAGAAGCAAAGACCTCCGGCGGATGGGTTCAAATCGACACAGGAGATACTATTGCCATCGATACAGTTTTTCGAGTAGGGACCAATGCCATCCTGGAGCTTGTAGATGACCGTCAAACCATCACTGTCAGCGCTTCGGGCACCTTCTCGCTCAAAGAGGTCTTGAAAGATATGCAAGTCCGTTCTTCGGATAGAGGAATAGGAAGATTTTTATCAAACGCTCTTACAGGCTTGCTGGCAGGAAAAGGGACGGGATCGGAAATCGTCACGATGGGGGCGCGAGCTCAAGAGGCAAAGGATACAGAGTTGACATGGCTCGAGGCGGAGGAGGAAACCCTGCGGAAGGGAAAGGCCTTTCTGAGAGAAGAAAAATACGACGAAGCGCTCGAGTTCTTTCAGAGAGCCAGTGCCGAAGCTTTTAGTGACGAATTAGATCATTACCAATTGTTTGTCGGTTACTGCTACGCTTTGATGGGCAGAAGAGCTTTGGCCCTGAAAACACTGAACTCCATGACACCTGATAAATCTGTTTCTTTCTACGACGACTGGCTTCGCCTTAGGGGACAACTCTGTTACGAAAGCATGGCCTACCGACAGAGCCTTGAGCTCTTCGAAGAGTATATCTCACTGTTTCCTGAAGGAGACAAAAGGCAATCCGCTCACCTCTTTTCAGGGCTATGCAACAGCGAATTAGGGAATGAGAAGGCTGCTCGAAGCGAGTTCGAGAAGGCCTACCAAATGGATTCGAAATCAGAGATTGGAGCGATAGCTAAAAGCCAGTTTAAGTAGTTTTTTTCGTTACGATTGTTCTTAGATATACTCATTTTTAGATTAGGGGGAGAAGCTGAGGCGGCAGGTGTAAAGGAGTTCGTTGATTGAAGACCCACTCTGGCTTTATCAATATACAGTTGGATGTCGTAGCGAGAGGATTGAGGATGTTGGAAATATGCTCTCAGAGTTGGCCGGTGAAATTTCTTTAGAGCTGGGCTATATCGTCGAGTGATCTAGGGGAGCAGATCATTCTCATCACATCCCAAAAGCTTTGAGAATTTTTTCAAAAGACTTCCAAACTCCTCCTTGGAATGGGGAACCGTTTGCATTAGCTCGAATTTTTCTCCGATGAACTCGTATTTGGCGCTTGCCGCGTCGTTGTAGGGTAGTAACGTTATCCTTTCAACACTTGTTAGCGGTTTAACAAATTCCGCCACCCTTCGTAGGTTTTCCTCAGAATCGTTGTAGCGTGGAATGAGAGGAACACGTATCCAAATGCACTTACCGTGCTTACTCAAGTTCTGCACGTTTTGCAGTATCAACTCGTTGCCGACACCGGTAAGTTCTTCGTGCGTAACACTGTCTGAATGTTTTAAATCAAAGAGGAACAAATCAATATACGGCAGCATCTTTTCGAGAACCGACCATTGCACAAACCCGCATGTATCTATTGCAGTATGGATCCCCAACTCCTTACATTTCTTGAGGCAGGCAGCGAGAAAATAAGGTTGTAGCATCGGCTCTCCACCGGAGAAAGTCGCGCCTCCACCGGAGTTTCTGTAGTAAACCATATCTCTTTTCACGATGTCTGCTACGTGATCAACTGTGAACCATTTTCCTTCTATTTCAAGAGCATTGGAGGGGCATACCTCAGCACACGTTCCGCAGTCATCGCACTTGTCCCATAGGATACGCCTTTCGGTTGTTGAGACGATCTGGGCGTCTTGCTGGCATGCCGTGACACAGGCGCCGCAGCTTATGCACCGGCTGCTGTAAAAAATAAGCTGCGGTTTGCTAGATATTGATTGCGGACTATGGCACCAGGCACATCGTATCGGGCAGCCTTTCAAGAACACGGTAGTTCTAATGCCCGGTCCATCTTCGACGACAAACCGTTCTATCGAAAAAACCAATCCTTTTGGTGCTTCCGAGCTAGGCATACTGCTCACATTTTTGAATTTGGAAATCCTGTTGCACACGTGGCAGATCGACGAAGTAGGCTTCCCAGCCACCTACCCGTATTTTCAGGTGGCGATACTTTTCCGGTTCTTTTTGTGCTGCCCGTAGCTCTCCGCAATCGTTGACGCTGAAAGTGATCAGGCTTCCTCTCCCTTCCACGAAGACCCGCATAAGGGTTTCCATTTGTGATAGCAGGTTTGGCCGATTTGGCACACCGAGATCTAGCGGAGCGGCTATGGGTAATTGGTCGTTGGGCAATTTGACGTAGGAATTAATGGCCGCCGAGAGCCCGCTGACTGCCCGGCCAACCGAAGGTGAAGCATTTGTACTAAGCGGTTCCCGGGATAGCCTTCCATCGGGCATGGCGCCAATTAGATAGCCGTCCTGCGCGTTGTTGCCGAAAGTAGCGAGACCTGGTGTCCATTTGATGTTCGTATCGATTTCGGCTTTATACTTGTTTATACATGCTATGTAATGCTCGGTAATCTCGGTGGCGATGTCGTCTACATAGTCGATATCGTTGCCGTACGCCGGCGCCCTTGTCCTCACAAGCTGTCGCAGGCTCTCCTTGCCTTTCCAGTTATCCCGGATAGCGTCCAGTAATTCTTTCCAAGCTATCGATTTTTCTTCAAAGACCAGCTTTTTGATTACCGCCAGTGAGTCGGCAGTATGAGATAATCCTTTAGCTACTATGCCCTGCTGTTGATATTTCTCGCCTCCTTGAGTTACATCTTTTCCGTTTTCTAGAGGCCCCTCAACCAGAGCGGAAAACAACGGTAAGGGGGCGATTTCATAAAGGCGTCCGTCCCGCATATATACTTCATATTTGACCCACTCTTTGATGTGGATATCAACGAGTTTCTTGAATGCATCCATAACCTCTTCATAAGAACGGAATTTATAAGGGTCCGGGATCTCTACATCTGCGAACGGATCAAGATCCCTCGCGTATGAAGTAGTTTCCGGCACTTCCCAACTGGAAGGGCAGATTGCCCTCAACAGGCATTCGGCAAATGAGATGTGGCTAAACTTGAAATAGGTCCTCCCCTGGGGATGTGCTTCCCAGCAGCCGTCGCCACAATAATCTCTGGCATCCTCAACTGGAAAACCTGCGTGTATCAGTCCGGTGACGACGGCTTCGTCGTTGAAGATATTGGGATTGGCCAAGCCGGCCCGAATGAGATTGGCCGACCTCTCATAGAGTTCGGGTGGCGAGTTCTTGTGGAGCCGTACGTACATCTCCGGCTTGACCAGCTTGAGCCGGTAGGTGGCATTAAGGGCGAGATAAGTCAGAGGATTGGTGCCGTCCTTTCCATCGGGGGTCAGACCACTCAATGTCACATTCTGGAAGATTTCATTGTAGTTGGCCCCGCCCATAACATATCGTCCCTGAAATATTTTGGAACCAAAGCGGCGTCCTCTCGGTAATCCCTGTGCTAATTCACTACGAATATTGTCTTCAATAGTCTTGCCGATATCCATGCGAATAGGATCGTCAATAGCTTCAAGAAGTTGCATTCGTTCATTATGTTTGATCCACTGCAGGTCAACCAATTCCTGGGCTTCTTCTATGGTTATCCTTCCGTTCTCGAGGTCTCGTTTGAGGAACGGCCAGAGGTTCTGGTCAAACCTTGCGTACGAGGACATGTGTCCCACGCTCTCAATCGCGCAATTGGCAAACCAGTAAGTCTGGAGCGCTTCGCGGAAAGTTTGCGGAGGTCTCTGGACTATGTTTTGGCAGATTTCGGCTATCTCTTGCAGTTCTTCTTTACGCCGGGCATCGCTCTCGCTAGCGGCAAATTCCAACGCCAGGTCATGGTGCCTTCCGATGAACGTTTCCAGGCCGTCAAGTGAAATAAGTACAGCCTCATACCAGGTTTCCGTATCCGGGTCGGTGCCCTTTCTTTTTACTTCCTCCAGCTTGTCTTCGGCGGTTTTTCGGATACCGTTCAAGCCCTCTCTTAGAATCTTGGGATAGGACAACTCAATATGGCCGAAAATGAAACTTGGACCGGTATGTTTGTTACGCGCGGTATCCAATTCTTTCTTTGTGGCGAATGTCGGGAACGGTGCGCGTCCTGTAATCGTGTTTTGGACAATGGAGCCCACCAGCAATTCATAATGCTTTATATCAACGGGCATCTCGGACAATACTTTTTTGATAGCCAGGGCTTTGCGTGTAACCAGGGGGAGATCAGCCGTTTCTTCATTGACTACACTTAGTCCTTCTCCCCAAAACGGTTTTTTGTGGAGCCTGCTCTCCTCTACTGCTGCAAGTCCCTCCCGCACCCGGGCACTCAGCGGTAAGGTCTCACTTACGATTTCCATAGCAGTTTGGTTGCTCATTGGCTCCTTAAAACTCCTCAATTCGATCCGACCGTAACATACCATAACTAAAACTCGAGCACAACTTTGGTCGCACCGTCCTGCTTGGACGTCGCCAAATGTCACCGAGCGAATGCGCCCTGCAACAGGCTATGGAGCGGATCCAAAGGACGGCGACGAAAAGAGCTCGAGAGACGCAGCGATGGTTGGGAGGTCTGCCGGTTCGTCCCCGAGAGCTACTCCTTCAGCCCCGTAGTGGCGATGCCTCTCACAAAGTGCTTCTGGAAGATCAGAAAAATGAGCAGAGTCGGGATCGTCACGAACGTACAGGCAGCCATGAGCTCGGGCCAGTATGTCACGAACTCGGTTCGAAAGATGGCAAGTCCCACCTGGACGTTCCGCATCTGCATGCGGTTCGTCACAACAAGGGGCCAGAGGAAGGAGTTCCAGTTTTGGGTGAAGATGATGATCGTGACGCTCGCCAGCGCCGGCTTGGAGAGAGGCAGGATGATGGTCCAGTAGATGCGGTACCAGCTGCATCCGTCGATCAACGCGGCTTCTTCCAGATCCACCGGGATGGTGAAGAAAAACTGCCGAAACAGGAACGTCGAGAAGGCGCCCGTAAGGGTCGGCACGATCAGCCCGAGGTAGCTGTCGATCCAGCCCAGGCGATGCACGATCAGGTACTGGGGGATCAGGAGCACCTGAGGGGGGATCATGATCGTCGCCAGGTAGAGCAGGAAGATCACGCGGCCGCCGGCCACCTTGATCCGGGCGAAGGAGAAGGCCGCGAGACTTCCTATGAGGAGGTGTCCGAGCGTCACGCTCACGGCCATGATGATGCTGTTGAGGAACAGACGGAAGAAGGGCGCTGCGCTCCACGCGGTCACGTAGGCCTGCCACTGGAAGGGTCGCGGGATCCACTGCGGCGGCATCGCCACTGCCTGAACCGGATCCTTGAACGATGTCGTGAGCATCCAGATGAAGGGCAGCAGCGTGAAAAAAGCGCCCACGATCAACACGGCATGAAGAAGCAGGATCAGAAACGTGCGCTTTACGTGGCGTACTCGCTTCATGTGGCGTACTCCGTGCCGCGGCCGAAGGCCCGCCACTGAACGAGCGTGAGGGCAAAGATGACGATGAAGATAACATAGGCTACCGCCGACGCGCGCCCCATGGCAAAGTTGGTGAAGGCCTCCACGTAGAGGTAGTGAACCAGAACGTCCGTCGTGCCGAGCGGTCCTCCCTGAGTCATCACGAAGATCTGCGTAAAGACCTGGAACGAACGAATCACCGATATGACGAGCACGAAGAACGTGGTGGGCAGGAGCAGCGGAATGGTGATCTTCCAGACCTGCTGCCACCAGTTCGCCCCGGCAATGGTCGCCGCCTCGTAGTAGCTCTGCGGTATCGATTGCAGGGCGGCCAGGTAGATCACCATGTAGAAGCCAGCGTTCTTCCACACCCTCATGATGATCACCGCCGGCATCGCCCACACCGGGTCCCGCAGCCAGGCGGGACCCCTTATGCTAATGAAACTCAACAGGTAGTTCACGATGCCGTAGCTCGGCTCGTAGAGCCACATCCAGACCACCGATGCGGCGACAATGGGGGTGATCACGGGAATGTAGTAGGCCAGCCGGTAGAAGGCCTTGAGCTGAAGGTCCCTGTTTAGCAGCAGCGCCAGCGAGAGCGAAGCGGCCACCAGTAGCGGGATGTTGCCGACGCTGTAGTAGGCGGTGTTGACGAAGCTCTGCTGGAAGTCGCGCGAGGTGAGGATCCCGACGTAGTTGGAAAGCCCCACAAAGGGTCTCGCCTTGGAGAGCATGTCCCACTCGTGGAAGCTCAGGTAGAGGGAGAAGAAGATGGGGAAGACCACAAAAACGGCCAGATGCAGCAGACTGGGAAGCAGGCAGACATAGCCCGCCCGGTTGCGAGCGCTGGCCATCGCCCGGAGCCCTCTCCGTCGTCGAACCGTCTTAGGAGGGCGCATCCTATTGCTTCTTGAGCTTCTCCCGACAGACCTTTGCGGCTTCCTGGAGCACCGCCTCGGGCGTCGCCTTTTGATAGAGGGCCGCCTCGATCGCCTTGGCGATCTCCAGCTGCATGCCGAGGAAGGGAGTCACGTTGGGCTTGGTAAAGGAGTACTCCAGCGACTTTGCGAAGGGGATGTAGTCCGGATCTTTCGCAAGGTAGTCCTTGTAGAAGGGAAGGTCGAGACCGGACTTTCGGGCCGGAAAGTTGTCATGCCGCATGGCGAAACGTGTGGCCGGCTCGGGGCTAGTGAACCACTTCAGAAAGTCCACCGCGCCTTTGATGTTCTTGGCGTCCTTCATCACCACCATCGACTGGCCGGCGGTGTAGAAGCCCCGCCTGACCTTCTTGGGGATTTCGCCCACGCCGATATCGAAGCCCATGCGGTCCCTCGTGGCGAGTATATGTATCTCGTGGATGCCCATGGCAACCCTCCCGGCGATGAAATCCGTCATCTGCTGCTGGTCCTGGGTCACGGCGCTGATCTTGTACTTGTTAACCAGGTCGACCCACAACTGCAACGCCGCTACCCCCGGAGGCTCCTGAAAGGTCACGTCGGTACGGTCGGCGTTCATCAAGGTGCCACCGAATGCGAGCAGCGGATATCCCCAGTGTATCAGGGTATACTGCTGCACCGACGAGTACATGTCGTAGCCGTACTGGTCGAGGATCCCGTCGCCGTTGGTGTCCTTGGCGAGCTTCCTGCCGAACTCCACCACATCGTCCCATGTCTCGGGCGAGACGGAGGGGTTAAGACCGGCTTCTTTGAACATGTCCTTGTTGTAGCAGAGCGCAACCCCGCGCTGGTCGACGAGCCAGGCCATCCTCTTTCCCTTGACGTCGAAGAACTCGCCCATGATGTTGGTATCGGCCTTGAGCTTTGCCAGCTCGTCGGCGGACAGCAGATCGTCCAGCGGCACGATAGCGTCGGCGCCAGCCAGACGCATCACCCAAAAAGCGTTCGTGGAGGAGACGTCGGGAACGTCCCCTGAGGCGACTGCCGTCAGCACTTTCTGTATCATGCCGCCTGCCGCTGCGCCGCCGGCCATGAAGAGCGCGTCCACCTTGTACTTCGACTGGGCCTCGTTGTACTCCTTAACGGCCATCTCGAAGGCCTGACCGATGGGGTCGGTTGACGCCCAGTGGTGCCAGACCGTAACGGTGGAAGGTCCCGTAGCGGCCTGCTCGCCCTTCCCCCCGGCCGTCGTGAGCATCGCCGCGCCTAATAGCATTATGAGAATCAGGCTGCCTTGTCTTAACTTCATCTTTTTTACCTCCTGCGACAGGTCTACGCGGCCCGATGCGCTGAGCATCGCCACGCCGCGTGGATATGCCTTCATTATGACAAAATATGGTCGGGCCCACAAGTCGGCGTAAAGGACTCTGGCGTGGCGAAAATACGGTCGCAGAGCCTTCGGAGCTGTAAACACAAACACAACTGAACGAAGTTGACGAGGCTTGAATCCTGTTATATAAGAATTCCGATGGTAGCAGGTATACCTTCGGAGGGGGTTAGGAGAATGGAGAAAAATCGCGATATTGAGAAAGCCTTTAAATCAATAAACGAACGCTATGACATGGCAACTAAAGCTGCAAAGGTCGGCATATGGGATTGGGATATTGAAGGCGGAGGGTTTTATCTCGATAAAAATGTAAAGGCCTTACTGGGCTATTCAGATGAGGAAATACCTAATGATCTGGATGAGTGGTTCACTTATGTGTTTGAGGAGGATCGACCAGCAGTCCAAGAAGCGATTGAAAAGCATCTTTCGGGCGAGACTCCTCAGTATGTGATCGAGCATCGCATGCGCCATAAAGATGGCTCGTTACGATGGATACTCTGCCGGGGTACAGCTGTAAGAAATGGAAATGGCAAAGCAATCCGTATTGTAGGCACCGATATGGATATTACAGAGAAGAAAGTAATCGAAATGATAAAAGAAGATCTTTTAGAGAAGCTCCAGAATGCGCATGAGAAGATAAAGATACTCAGTGGTTTGTTGCCAATCTGCGGCTATTGTAAGAAAATACGAGACTCCAATGGTGAGTGGCATCAATTGGAATCCTATATCCATTCCCATTCCGAAGCAGAGTTTTCACACTCTATCTGTCCAGAATGCATGGAGAAACATCCTCCGGACGCTGACTCCGACTAGGCGAATAAGCAACGACAGCGGTTACTTTTCACAGCAGATTGCTGATTTGGCGAAAACCCGCGATTTTGGCACGGGTAGGGCAACAGGTGTCGATATCTGTCGTTTCCAGATCAGCACCCGCCTCAATAAGCTGTTTCACCATCTCTACTTTACTCATTTCCACTGCATATGCCAGCGCGGTACGGCCCGATGCCTCCACTGTGGCGTTGATCTCAGCACGTAGTTGGCGAGATTCAAGTGCAGATTCAAGTGCATGATAGAGCACCGTATGGTCAGGGGCATGGGCAGCGTTGACGTCTGCTCCTGCCTCTATGAGAATCTCCGCCATCTCGTAGTGGCCAATGTATACTGCAAACATCAGCGGAGTGTGCTGATGATCAATTCGAGTTTCGACATCGGCTCCAGATGCAATCAGCGCTTTGACTTTTTCGACATCGCCTTGTCGGGCTGCCCAATCTAACTCTTTATTGAGAACAGCTGTAGCCGTAGACTCTTTCTCAGCAATTTTTTGCTCTTGAACCGATTGACATGATGCTATTAGAAGAACCAGGAATAGCAGAACTAACTTTTTCATATTTGCCCAAACATTGTTTCTTAAATGTATTAACCAATGAAGTCTCCGGAAGCAGAATTGGTCAAGCAAAGCTGTTTGATGCTAGTAAGAGTTGTGGAGTTTGCAGAAGGCAAGCTCCCTGGCAGTTCCTGCGAAGCAAGAACTGCACGGGTTCCATGGGGACGCCCAGTCCGCAGCATATCGCCAAAGATCTGTTGGGCGACGACGATACCGGTAAGCAATTTTCGTCTGGATGTTTTGGAGTAGAAATCGCGAATGATAGTGAAGATAAGCCGAGATACGTCGGCGAAAAGGGCTCTATCGTGGCGAAAATACGGTCGCAGAGCCTTCGGAACGGTAAACACAAACACAACTTAACGGGCGGAAGTAATCATGATCGCAATTCGTATTGGTGCGCTTGATCCAGGCAATTCCCTGTAGATAATCGCCGCAAGCACAGAATCGTTCACCTACTTTGCGAATGCGCTCGAGTCTGAAGCGACCATACTTTTTGGCATACCTTTCTTCGTACTGATCACAGAAATCTTCGAAGTGTTTTTTAAATATTGTATAGAGTTAGTTTCGCCCGCGTGGTATATATTTCGCGTGAGTTGTGGTTGAAGCTGAAGCGATGACGGTTGCCACAATTATAGCAACTGGGGAGAATGACTTTCTGCTTCGGATGTTGAGATGTAAAAACAAAAATAGCTATCGCAAAGGAAATATTAGCTGATAAAAGATGATGAACTGATATGAAAACCCCGCACATAGCAGCGGTTTTGCACCCGACGCAGTCTTTGGCGCAGGTGAAAACGTCGCTAAATTCCAGAGTAGACATATATCGATTTGAGCAGGTTACATAGTCTTCCATGTAATTAGGAATGTAGTTGATTGAAAGATAAAATATATACCACCGCTTGGCCACGCTATTGATGTACGGCCCTACGCTCCCTGCGCTGTGGCCGCCGCGCATCCCAACGCAATATACATCGCCTGCGTCAGAATCCACGCAGAAGAGAATATTAGAATGTATCCAATCCATCTCGTTCATCCATTATCATTAAGCACCTATTAAGCACCTGTTGTTACTCAGATTGTGCTGGAGAACGTACTCATCGATTACAATAGCCTACAGATTCAACCTCCGATAGTGTTCTTCGGGACAGTCGACTGTCTCCAGCGCCTTCGTGAGAAGATCGACGTATCGTCCTTCCAAATCAGATCCGGCAAGATTCTTTTTCTGCCGAGGATCCTTTTCCAGATCATAGAGGTGATTGAACACCTCATAAGTTCTATCGAGGACCGACTTCGCATCTGTTCGGAGCTTTCCCACGGGGATCGGCACATCCCTCATAAAACGTCCCAGCTCCAGAGTGCCATTCAAGCCAGGCAGATATCGTTTGGGAAACTCCCATCTGAGAGAGTACACGTTGAGCTCTCCATTGTCTTCTCTGGGTGCTCTGAAGTAGGTTTTATGCCCGTCCGTCACATTGACGAAGCGACCGAAGTACCCGTAGAGGTTCCAGTCTCGCACACTGCTGGCCTTGCCGCTCATCAACGGCAGAAGGGATCGTCCGTGAATCGAGGTTTCAGGTTTGAGATCATACAGGTCCAGTATGGTGGGAAAGACATCAATGTTTGCAGTCAAAGCATCGATTCGATTGCCCGGCCTCTCAATACCCGGGGCGTATATCATTAGAGGAATATAGGCGAGAGCGTTGTACTGTGGGCACTGAGGTTTTCCGGTGAATCCATGCTCTCCCAGGAAGTGGCCGTGATCGGTCATCAGTATGAAGGCCGTGTCCTTCCACATGTCCAGCTCAGTCATAGTCTCGAACACGCGGCCCAGATATTTGTCTACAAGGGTTACATGGGCTGCATAAGTGGCACGGAGGTGTTTCAACTCTCTCTCATCATGGATGTCCTGACCGTATTCGGGCCAGAAGAGCAGAGGCCCGTCGTAATCGGGATCATACTTCTTTGCCAGATAGTCCGGAGTGTTGAATGGCTCGTGGGGAGCAAACTCATCGATCATGAGGAAGAAGCTTTCATGCGTGTAATTTTTCTGAAGCCATCTCTCCACACAACGCAAAGTTTTGACAGGAGGCAGGTCCTCTTCACTCTCCATACGCCTCATGTTTCGAACGTAGCGTTCGAAGAGCCTGCCCTTGTGGGGTGGCATATCGGTCGGATCTGTGACCCACGGGTCATTCTCAAATCCCCGAAAAAACTCCCAACCATCGAAGTCGACATGATAGTTACCGCTGCCTCTCTCGAAGAGGTGATATGAGTCAGTGATGAGCATCGTCAGGACTCCGGCATCGTGCAGAATGCTGGGAAGGTCACGGTCCCAGGGCTCCAGGGCGCCCCAGGGGCGCCATAAAAACTCATAGTTACCGGTCCACAGCTCCCGCCGGGTTGGCATGGTCGGGAGGGAGCCCGAAAAGTGACGCTGGAACACTTGGGCCTTTTCGGCAAACCAGTCTATGTTGGGCGTATCGGCCAATCCATTTCCATAGGATTTGAGGAAGTGCCTGTTCAGGCTGTCGCATAACAGACAGATAACTCTCATAACAATCTCCTTGTCTTTCATGCTTGGTCAACGCACGCAGTTGAGTTACATGCACCGTGCTGGCACTTGCAGACATATACGCGACCTATTACCTTAGCAGAGGGACAGCTTAGCAGAGAAGTAGCTTTTTCAAAAGTGAGTCAGAAGGCAATCCAAACGAGTATTGAAAGAAGGATGACAACATGTCCGATCGCCCCAACTTCCTATTGATTACAGCGGACCAGCAGCGGTTCGACACGATTGCGGCGCTGGGTAACAGTCACATCTACACACCGCACTTGGACTGGCTGTGTGATGAAGGCATCGCCTTCACCAGAGCCTACTCGGACTGCCCGGTATGCATGCCCGCTCGTGCGACCATCATGGCCGGCAGGCATGGCTACACCCTGGGCATCACCGGAAACCAGGAAGACGTTCTGCCCCTGGCCGAAAATCCAACATTACCGGGTCTCCTGACAAGAGCCGGCTACCAGACACGGGCCCAGGGCAAGATGCACTTCTACCCCATGCGGGCCAACTACGGTTTCGAGCACATGGAACTGCCCATGGACTACTACCGGGAACGTCACAGGCGGGCGCACGAAGGTTTACCTAAAGAGCATGGAGTAGGGGAGAACGAAACCGCGCCGGTGATTTCCACAGTGCACGAGAACGAAAGCCTTACCTACTGGACTGTTAAACGTTCCATCGACTTTCTGGAAACGCGTGATGACACACGGCCTTTCTTCCTGTGGACGAGCTTCGCCAAGCCGCATCCTCCTTTTGATCCTTGCGCCAACTACTGGGCCCTTTACGACGGACGCGAGGTGCCCGAGCCGGCTATCGGTGACTGGTCAAAGACGGGCGAAGGGACACCGCAGGGATACATGTTCTCCACCTATGTTCTGAACAGCGTATACCGCATGAGTGCGGCCCAGGTGCGCGATATGCGACGCGCCTACTATGCCTGCATCACCCAGATCGATTACAGTCTCGGGCTTCTGTTCGCGCGCATGCGTGAGATGAGGCTCCTGGAGAATACGTGGATCATCTTCACCACCGATCACGGGGATATGCTGGGAGACCATCACATGGGTGCCAAGACCGTCTTTCTCGAAGGTTCGGCGCACATCCCGCTGATAGTGCGGCCACCAACAGCTTGCTGGAGTGAAGCCCTGCGTGGAGGCAAACGAGTGGATGCCATGGCCGACCTGACTGACATCATGCCGACTATCGTCGACCTTGCAGGTGTGGACCTTCCTGACGGGATCGAAGGAATGAGCTTAGTAGACCTCGCAGCCGGCGGGGAAGAGGAGCGAACCTTTGTGGGCAACTGCAGAAACACTCATTTCGGCATAATACGTGGCAAATACAAATACACCTGGACCGCGATTGGCGGGGATGCGTTGTTATTCGATCTCGCGGAAGATCCCTATGAGCAGAGGGACCTCGTGCGTGCAGGAGGCTATGAGAGTACAATCAAAGAGCTGCGGCAAGTTCTGATCGATCACACTGAACAGATCTGTCCTCAGCGGGTTAAGAATAGAGATCTGGTGGCGGAAACCGCCATCGCCGGACCGCAGGACGTTGCCAAGTGGCCGGGATTCCTTTCTACGGTGGTCGATACGGACGTCCTGCATTAGCTTGCAGTTCGCTTTTGCTCGCTATTCTCTGGTTGCGACCAACCGGATGAAGATGAGAAAGAAGGAATAGCCGATCTGAACCGCCGTAGTAACGGTCGCTAAGGGAGCTGCTGATGCTACCGGTTGTACGCCTCGTTCAGCTGAGCCTTTAGCCGCCTGACATCGTCCGGCTTCTTTTCTGCGATATTGTTCGTCTCCCAAGGATCCTGCTCCAGGTCGTAGAGCCTGTCCTGCGCCCCTCCGGCAACGATCAACTTGTACCGCCCGTCGTTGATCAATTGCCAACCGTTTGGGGTAGAAACCTGGTACTCTTTGTTCTGGGTCTTATTGCCTTTGAGTAGTGCAGAAACCTGGTACTCCCTGTGCCTGGTTTTTTCGCCCTTGAGAACGGGAACAAGCGAAAGCGAATCCTCGGCCTCCGGCATTTCCAAACCTGCCATATCCATTATTGTGTTGGTCAGATCCTGGAGCTCCACCAGGCAATCGCAGACAGCTCCTCTCTCTATGCCCGGACCCCACATGACGAATGGGATATCCACGGAGGCTCGCTCCGGTTGGCTCTTGTAGAACTTCAAATGGTCGCCAAGCATCTCTCCGTGGTCCGACGAATAGATGATGATCGTGTTCTCCAGCTCTCCCCTCTTTCTGGCCTCGTCGATCAGGAGGCCGCAGTTCCGGTCGATGTTTTCCACCATGGCGGCGTAGTTCTGACGTACCTTTGCGATTCTGTCTCTGTTCTCCTCCCCCCAATTGACGGGAAGGGGGAAAGACACATCTTTCCATGGTTCCTGCATACGGGGAGTGACGTCCCAGGGTTCGTGAGGTCCTGTAAAGTTCACCTGCAGAAACCACGGCTGGTCTTTGGGGAAATTACGAATCAGCTCGATGCCATTCTGGGTAAGCCAATTGTCGCAGTAGGCCTCATCGGGCAAAGTGGTGGCGTGAGAGGCGAGTTTGTCCTTTCTGCGCTTGTACATATCCTCGAGATACCGATCAACGAGACCGTTCTCGTGAAGGTATTTGAAATAGGGATCCTGGGGCTCCTTGGCGCCTGAACGGACGCCGTCCCACTTGCCGGCATTGTCAATGCCATCTGTAAAACCAAGCGTTTCCAGGTCCTCGATCCATCCATCGAGACCCCAGAAAAGGGTAGGTTTGTGGAGGTCGAACTTGCCGACGGCCCCCACGCGATAGCCGTTTTCCTTGAGAACCGAGTAGAAGGTCCTCAGATCTAGGGGATAGTCTTCGTCGTTGCTCGGCACACGGCATCGGTCGTAACGTAACCCGGCTGCCAGGCAGGCCCGTGCCGGGGCACAGAGCGGAGAGGGTGTTATCGCCCGCGTGAAGGTTACCCCCTCGTCCATTAGCCTTCGGATGTTCGGCATCCGCAGGGGGAGCCCATCCATCCCCTTCTGCTTGAACGACTGCTCTGTGTAGGGCATCCAGTCGCCTCTGTGCTGATCAGGAAACAGGAACAGGAAATTAGGTTGCGCCATCTTATTATCACCTTAACAGCGGCACGCCGACCGCGGATAATCCTTTTTACCGGTTTAGTGGAGTTTAGACAACGGCTCTATTCGTAGTATCGTTTTCAGTCCTGATGGTAGTACGACGGGGTTGCAGATTTATAAACCGCTTTAATATGTTCGAAAGTTCGACATGGATGTTGACGAACAGGGAAAAGTTGCAGTAATCATCGAGATTCCGTACG
This sequence comes from uncultured Spirochaetales bacterium, assembly GCA_964561715.1. Taxonomy (GTDB): domain Bacteria; phylum Spirochaetota; class Spirochaetia; order SZUA-6; family CAZLRN01; genus CAZLRN01. Next base: position 2,219 of record CAZLRN010000008.1, on the reverse strand, counting down.
ATATTTACAGTCATTAAAAAGCTTCCCGGGTATTTAGAGAAAAAGGCTCTATATCAAGGAATGTGGACCATTAGTGCAATTATTTCGTAGGATGATAAAAAGCGCTTTGATGATCAAGAGCAAACCCAGAGGGATTTATAGAACCGACCCGTCTGCCAATCGTGACCTACAATATCTGGAACACTAAGCGATGGGATGTACGTGAACCGCCGCTACGCCAGTTCGTGTGTCGCGAAGGCTGATTGAAGGACGAAAAGTAAACCCTCACAATGATCCTTAACCTCTCGCTGGAGCAGACTGCGCGACGTTTACTGGACTCTCGCCGGCAGAGCGTTTGCCATCTTCGCTAATCCGGTAGTACCAGGTCTTTCCTCGTTTGTAATATGTTACCCTCATTCCTTCCCCTTAGGAGGGATAACTTTGGCTACATGCTGGCAGCTTTGAAAAATAACTCTTGCCGCGGACTGGACTTGAACTAGCACAGGGTAACCCCCACTAGCCCCTCAAGCTATTGGAAGGGCTTATTAACTTCAATCAGATTCATGCACACGCTATCTATTTCTTTGCAATAAAGTTAATTAACATATCAAACCTTGTCAATAACTATCGGTGTCTATCAATAAATTGGGCACATTTTGGGCACGGTCGATGTGTTAGTCATGGAAGCCTCTGTAATCTTCATGGGGCATTGTTTGAGAAAACTTAGCAAATATTCTATGTTGAGCTGAAGGGAGAAGCCGTGGCTCGGTCCAGTTCTTCTTTGGTGCAGTCGCGAACTCGTACGACAGAAACCTCAAAGTTAAGGTTCACTCCCGCCAGGGGATGATTACCGTCCAGAGTAACTCTGTCATCGTCTACCTCGGCAATTTTAAGAATCTGTTCGCCCGACGGAGTTCGGACACGAACCCTGGTACCGGGGGTTACTGTGTCTGTGTCGTTGAATTTCGTTTTCGATATGGAAAAGACCAGAGATTCTTTGCGTTCGCCGTAGGCTCGCTCCGACGGAATTCTAACCGTTACGTCGTCCCCCGGAGATTTACCCGTCAGGGCTTGTTCGAGGGCTGGTAAAATGGCGCTTGTTCCATGAACGTAAGCAAAGGGATTTTGGTTTTCAGCACTCCCGAGGAGCGTGCCCTGATCATTCCTCAAACTGTACGCCAATGTCACATGCTTGTGTTTAGCGATTTGCATAGATTTCCTCCTTCCGAAGTATACTCCGGAATCGTTGTCAGAAACGCTCGAGTTGGCAGATTCTATTGAACGAAAACGAAAACCAGAAAAAATCGTTCTATGTAAGCTCTTGGCCTGAAGCGTTGAATCTTCTTTTGCCCCGTACCGGCTTTTTGAGGCTCTCGCCTGTGATTGCCTGGAACTCGTTCAAAACCTGCTTTATCCTAAGATTCTTGAGGGAAGCGTTGAGCTCTGCGGCTCCTTTGACGTCCGAGCTATCGGACAATGTGGTTCCTGACCCCGCCTCATTCTTGATAGTCCTAATACGGTTGATAGCCCGCTTGCGCTCGAACTCTCTTCTAGAAACCGTAGAGGCATTCTTGTGCCCATCTAGGTATCTATGCCAGGCAGAGCAGTATTTGAAGCTATATACTAAAGCGCCAAGTCGTTCCCCGCAATGGGCACAATGCCTTTCCCTGGTGTCGAGCTCTGCACGCACTCTTCGATGCAGGTCCTTGATTTCGCTCCCAAGCCGCTCCATGTCTTCTGTCGACAAATCCTTGAGCATCCCGACGTCAAAAAATTTCATATTCTCACCTTCATTCTCTTTCAAAGCGAACCGACTAAATTGTGTTGGAACTGTTGCAGGAAGGGTTTGCTTTTTAAGACAGGGGTCAAACCGACCTGACCCCGAGTTTTTCAGTAATAGATGATCTGCTACTACCAGCTGTTTCGAGAGCCGCCACCGCGAGAGCGATTCTCCCTCGGTTTGCTCACATTCACAATCAAGCTGCGTCCTTCGAACTCTGTACCGTTGAGAGCTTGTATGGCTTGTTCAGCTTCCTGCTGAGTACTCATCTCAACGAATCCGAAGCCCCGTGAACGATCAGTGTATTTGTCTGTTATTACCTTGGCTGACTCCACAGTCCCGTGGGACTGAAAGAGCTCCGTCAGCTGCCCATCTGTAACAGAATAAGGCAGTCCGCCTACATAAAGTTTTTTGTTCATGTTCTCCTCCTAGAGAATATCACTATCATCGTGTTTGCTAC
>CAZLRN010000007.1:0-28327 GCA_964561715.1 uncultured Spirochaetales bacterium | reverse complement strand
CCCACTACAGCGGATGAGGCAGATATCTGGTCACCTTGATCTGCATATATCTTCAAAAGTGAAGAGATCCGCTACTGCATAATCTCTGCACGCACCCTACCGGGCGTCTTCCCCGTCCAGGAACGGTAGGCTCGCACAAAGGAGTTCGGGTCATCAAAACCAAACAGGAATGATATCTGCGCGCTGGACAGACTCGAGTCTGCCAGATAGTGGAGGGTCAGTCCGACAGGCAGGCTACACAAGGTTCTTTCACTCTAAAGAGTTACTAAGCTCGCCGCCGCAGCTCCGGCCTCCAACAGGAGGCTCGCGGTTGCTGTGCAAGGGTGAGTATCCGGGATGTCCTCCAAAACCTTGGAGTGAATCCGCCTATTGATCGCATGAGAACCTCTTTTTTGACACGCCTTGACGCTTTAATAAATCGACGCTCAAATAAATCCCTCTGATATGACCGAAGACATCGAACCAGTGTCCGATTCTGCTCCGCAGGCATTCGAGATTAGAAGGTCGGGTCCGAAACGTTGGGCGCTACGACTTACGCTTCTGCTGGTCAGTACTGTTGATTGAGCAGCAGTCAGGCCGTTCATTCCCGAATACCTTCTCATTGCTCTGAATCATGCGATCGAGAAACCGCTGCCACAGGCTCTTTCGCGGTGCCTGAAAATGCGCTGTGTATCCGCTGGTCTCAGCCCCATGCTTGATATCCTCTGGGGTCGAAAGCTGGGGAAGGTATGAAATACGGGCATGGCCAATCTCAACGTGATAGTCCTCTACTCCCTCGATATTCGAAAGGGATTGGCTCAATTTCTGCACGCATCTCTCACAGTGCATACCATCAATATACAGATCTATTGTTCTCGTTCCATAGTTCATAGCTATATCTCCCTAAATTCTGTTCCCTAAATTCCGTCTCCATCGTCTCGAAGTTTTGGGGCGGCAGGAGGGCTCAAATAGCTCTCCGTCATTTCTCCGATATTTCATTCAGTTCCTTTTAAGTCTTCGAGCATCTGAAGATATTCCTTGCGGTTAATGTCTCCTTGTGCGTATCGCCGTTTGACGATGTCTTCCGGGGACTCGTAAGGAAAAGAACCGAAGGGAACACCGGGATCTCCCATCATCCCCCCGTGACCCATCATTCCAGATCCCATCATGCCGCCTCCCATCATGCCAAAACCGGAACCATAGCCTCCGCTCAGGTATCGATAACCCATCCAGCGATGCGCTGCAGCCAGACTCTCTGAACCTTCACCCCCCATCATCTCATCCATCCATTCATGCTGTTCTGGATCTGGATGCATCGTGCCCATGACGGTATCTCCCAGTTTCTCAAGGAGCTGTGGCGATACTTTGTCGGGTTCAATACGCTCGTTGGCTTCTAAGCCAAGCTCAGCTCGAATCTCAGCCATTACCTCTTCCACAGATTCACTGTGGCGAGGATTGTCCGAGTCTGCCCATAATGAGCCAGTGCCAATGACCAAAAGCACCAATATACTCACGATTGTACGCCTCATCACGCACCTCCTGCAGTTTGTCTCTCTGACTCTCCACATACGTTGAGAGCATTCTTTCTTCCTGGTGTCGCTACACCAAGTCACTTTGTAATCCGATCAATAGAAAAAACGATGGAGCCATTACCTATCCATGCCTTCGAAACCGCGCGATTACATCCATGATCTCTGTCGTCTTTTCTTGTTTCAGGGTGGGATCGTCACTTCGCATGGCGTCCGCAACGCATGTATTGAGGTGATTTTCCATGACTGCATCTTCAACACGACGAAGAGCTGAAACAACAGCACTTGTTTGGTTGAGAATATCCACGCAGTATCGATCTTCCTCTATCATTCGCCGGATTCCAGCAACCTGTCCTTCTATGCGCCGGAGTCTGGTTGAAAGCTGTACTTTGAGTTTTTCGGTTAACAAGTTACTCACCCCTATCTACATAGATTCATATGTAACAATATACCCTACAGGGGTATAATTAGTCAAGTTATTCAGAAAATGTTCTTATTTTAAAAGTAATTATTTCGTTGTTCTTGTCATACCCTATAGGGGTATATTATATTAAAGGCAAGGATTTGCAATGATGATGCATGGATTTGAGTTATCCTCTGTTTTGATGTGGCTAATCGGCGCCGTAGTGCTATTGGCGTTTAGTGGGATATTTGTCAGATGGCTTCGTGGGCGACCTTCGCAACATCAAGAGGTGCCTATAAACGGCAGACATCGTGAAAGTAAGAAATGTGAAGCTGACATCTTCAAGCTTGCCAATAAACTTGATGGTTATCTTACGGTTTCCGACGTGGTAATTCATCTTGGATACAGTCCAAGCCAAGCGGAAGATCTCCTTGAAAAAATGACAGATGGACTACGTGTTCGCATGGAGGTGAACGACAACGGTTTGATTGTCTATGAGTTCGCCGAGGTTATCGATAGTCCCCGGCGCACGACCACTCATATTGACTACGACCAAATGACAAATGAGAAAGCTAAGGAGGAAGAGAATGATGAAAGATGAGAAACACGAGCATGCACATATGAAAGAACACGAAGAAAATCAGCACCAACATAACCATAGCCACGGTCACCATGACCACACCCAGCACCATCAAATGATGATCCGCGACTTCAGGAGACGCTTCTATGTGTCCTTGATTGTCACGATTCCGATCCTGGTGCTGTCTCCGTTGATTCAGGAAATCCTTGGATTCACCCTTTCTGTTCCATTTCCAGGCTACATCCTCTTCGCCTTGTCAAGCTTCGTTTTCTATTACGGAGGTTGGCCGTTTTTGAAAGGTCTAGTCGAAGAGATAAGACAGAAACAGCCAGGAATGATGACGCTGATTGGCGTCGCCATCTCTGTAGCCTATTTGTATAGCGCTGGGGTGACATTCGGCCTGCAGGGCAAGCCTTTCTTTTGGGAGCTGGCAACGCTTGTCGATATCATGCTTGCCGGGCATTGGATTGAAATGCGCTCTGTCCTCAGCGCTTCAAACGCACTCGATAAGCTTGCTCGGTTAATGCCCGATACCGCCCACCGTAAGCAAGGGGAATATATTGAAGAAATCCCGCTCTCAGAGGTGCAAAAAGGGGATGTGTTGGTCATTAAACCGGGAGAGAAGATTCCTTCCGACGGCACAATCGTGGGAGGTCACAGCTATGTAGATGAGTCAATGTTGACGGGAGAGTCCAAACCGGTCGAGAAAAGCAAAGGCGACGGGTTGATTGGTGGCGCGATCAATGGTGATGGCTCTCTGGAGCTGGAAGTACAGAGAACCGGCGCAGACAGTTACCTTGCCAAAGTGATCGATATGGTGCGGGAGTCTCAAGAGGCCAAGTCACGCACGCAGGGATTGGCTGATCGAGCAGCGTTTTGGCTAACTATCGTCTCGATCACGATCGGTATTAGCAGTCTTTTAGCTTGGCTGTTGATCGCGGGCCGCGATCTTGAGTTTTCAATCGCTCGTATGGCGACGGTTATGGTCATTACCTGTCCACATGCGCTCGGATTGGCCATACCACTCGTTGTGGCAGTTTCTACTGCAAAATCAGCTCAGAATGGCTTACTCATTCGAAACCGCACTGCCTTTGAGAATGCCCGAAAAATCACAACTGTCCTTTTTGACAAGACAGGCACGTTGACCAAAGGTACGTTCGAAGTTTCTGATGTGCTGGTACTTGATGACGGCTACAACGAAGAGAGTATCCTGAAGCTAGCAACAGCTCTGGAACAGAACTCAGAACACCCGATTGCCAGGGGAATCTTGAAACGCGCGGAGCAGTCAAATGTGAAGCCGGCTCAGGCCGAGGATTTCCAGGCCATCAAAGGCAAGGGAGTCGAAGGAATCGTCGATGGTAAAAAAATCGCTGTTATCAGTCCTAGGTATTTAAAGCAGCAGGATATAAATATACCAAAGGGGGCAGGATCCAAGTCTGGCGTGACCCGGGTATTCGTTCAAGTCGATAGCCGAGTAATAGCTTCTATTGGTCTTTCCGATGCCATACGACCCGAATCATATGATGCTATACGTCTTCTTCAAAAACGAGGCATCAAGTGTTGGATGATTACTGGGGATAATAGGGAGACCGCCGAAGCGGTTGCGACCGAATTGGGTATGGATGGATTCTTCGCTGAGGTGCTTCCAGACCAGAAACAGAATAAAATAGCAGAACTTCAGGAGCGTGGTGAGTACGTGGCCATGACCGGTGACGGAGTGAATGATGCTCCAGCCTTGGCAAAAGCTCAGATTGGCATTGCCGTTGGATCGGGAACTGATATAGCAGCCGAAACGGCAGATATCATTCTAGTAAATAGCAATCCGCAGGATGTAACCTCGTTGATTCTCTTTGGTCAAGCTACCTACCGGAAGATGGTCCAGAATCTGATTTGGGCTACAGGCTACAACGTGTTTGCTATTCCGTTGGCGGCCGGGATTCTGTACGGGGCTGGTATTCTATTATCACCCGCAGTCGGCGCGCTGCTCATGTCTCTCAGCACGGTCATCGTCGCCATAAACGCTCGGTTTCTAAAGGTTCACAAATGACACAGAGTTATATAAATATTAGGAAATTTATCAGTCAGAATGCTAGAAGATGACAAGGAGGAACGATAAAAAGTAAGTAACGGTGAATGAGTGGATTGACTATACTGCCCGAAACGAGAGTTTGAGGCAGAAAGGCTACCGTTCGTCATGTCTGCTGATCTGAGAGATCGTCAAGGAGATTGAGGAGCCGTAGCCGTAGCGTTCTGTGACCTGCGAGGTCGAATAGGAGAGTGGCGTTGATCCACCGTTCTGGCTCTGCCTCAAGCGAAGATGAGGAGGAGCGAGATGAGAGTGAGCGTAGGGGTTGATCTGCACAAGGGGCAGTTCACGGTGTACTGGATGAGCGAAGACCGTAGGGTTGGATATTTTGAGCGCTACGGGACAAGTGAAGTTGGATTTGGGAAGTTTGAGGGAGAGCTTCATCGGCATTTAGAGGGTGGCAGGAGTGTAGAGGTGGCGGTGGAGTCGACTGGGAACACGCGGTACTTCAAGAACCGTATTGAGGGGGTTGGTGTTAAGGTGAGGGTGATCAACACGCTGAAGTTCAAAGTTGTCAACGAGTCAGTGAAGAAGACTGACCGGCATGATGCGCGAACGATAGCGGAGTTTTTAGAGGCGGGGATGCTGCCCGAAGCGCAGCTGTGCTCGGAGGCGAGCGAAGAGCTGAGGCGGCTGTTGAAGTCACGCAGCGTGCTGGTACGAACTGTGGTAGCGCTAAAGAACCAGGTACATGGATTGCTGTTGGGTTATGGGATCGAGATACGTAGAGGAAACTTGCAGAGCAAAAGAGAGCGCCGGCGAATCCTCAACGTTCTCGCAGAACACGGACTCGCCGGGCTAGCGGTCAAGCCGCTAATAGAGACCATAGATCGAGTTTGTGAGGAAGTCAAGAAGCTTGAGGAGATCTTGGAGCAGAAGGTTCGAGGGGATCGAGCGGTGGAGTTGCTGATGACGATCCCTGGTACAGGGCTGATCACGGCTGCGACGGTGAGGGCCTATGTGGATGATATTAGCCGTTTCTCCTCATACAAGCAGTTTTCCGCCTATGCGGGATTGGCTCCGTGGGTACAGAACTCTAATAAGCGGGAACGCTATGGAAGTATCACTAAACGTGGTCCTGAACCGCTACGTACTGCGTTGGTCCAGATGGTACTTGGCATGGTGAGAAACCGAAGGAGAACTGAATCGTATCGCTTGATGGTCCGCTATCGGGCGATGAAACCTCATAAGGGATCTGGAAGGACAATCATTGCCACTGCAAGGAAGCTGAGCAAGGTCGTGTGGTACATACTTCATAGAGATGAATCCTTCGATCCGATCCGTATGACTGATCCTGCGATCCGACGCGTAGCAGTTGAGATGAGGTCGGAAATAAATGCAGCTTAAACCAATGTTGTTGGCTATACATCAATTGAGTCTAAAAGCTTGAGGTAGATTGACTTTTTATAGGAGGATCAGATATGATGATCGGTTTATTTGGATTAGGATTGATACTTATCATAGGAATCGTAATATTCTTCTCTCGTTCTGCTGCTCCTGAGAAGACATGGGATGAGAGGCAAAAGAAAACAGCCCTGGATATTCTTGAGCAGCGCCTTGCGAAAGGAGAGATCGACGTGATTGAGTTTGAGGAGAAAAAAAGAATCATAATAAACGACGAAGAGAAATGAGTTTCTATTTCAGCAGGATTTTGGATTCAAAAGTTGAGGCAACACTCGATGGGGGCTTAGGGTCACCAATCTGCTTAACACTCTAAAGAAGATTTAATACCCGGCGCAGCGATCCGTTACATCGAGCCGCCGAAAGGAAGCTTTTTATTGTCACATAAGCTGTGTTAGACAACATACAGGCAGGAACAAGTCGGAAAGTACCAAAAAGCCTAGCGATAGGATTCGATTTCCGCCACCTCCAAATCCTTTTGTGTTGTGTAATCTTTTATGTTGTGTAATGTAATGACTACCCCTTCAACGCTCCGGCGACCAGCCCTTCGATAAGCCGCTCCTTAGTGATGGCATAGAAGATCAGCAGTGGAATCATGGATAGCAGCAAAGCCGCCATCATAGCCGGAACGTCGGCGCTGAACTCTCCCTGGAAATTCCACAGCGCGAGGGTCAGCGGGCGCTTTTCGGTAGAGTTAATGAGCACCAGGGGAAAGATGAATTCATTCCAGAGAATCACAGCGTTGTAGATGCCCACAGCCGTAACCGCCGGCCGCGAGATGGGAAGCACGATGTTCCTAAAAACCTGAAAGCGACTGGCTCCATCAATGAACGCGGCTTCCTCCAGGCTCGCGGGTATATCCCCCATAAACGAGGCCAGAACAAAAACCGCCACGGGCATATTGAAGGCTACGAAAGGTCCGACCAATGCCCACAGGGTGTCGTAGATGCCTAGATCCCGGGTGATGATGTACACAGGGATGAGCGTGATATGAACAGGTATGGTGAGGCCACCCACGAACAGATAGTAGAAGAAACCACGCAATCGAAAACGGATCCGAGATAGGCCGAACGCCGCCGAACTCCCGGCCAGGAGAAGGATGATGAGAGAGAGACTGACCACGAAAAGCGAGTTCGCAAGGTAGCGGACAAAGTGGGTTGCCCAGACTTTCTGGTAGGTTGCCAGGGAGAACTGTCCCGGGAGCGTCCAGACATCGCCCATGAAAAACTCCGTCGAGGTCTTCAAAGAGTTCTGCACGAGGAAGATAAGAGGGTAGATCGTAATGACGCTCCAGATCACCGCGAGGATGTAGATCAACACACGCGAGGCCACGGTGCTTCCGCTTCTAAGCATAAACGGCCTCCCGCTTGCTCAGCCTAAGAACCAACACAGTCAGTAGAAAAGAGATAAAAAACATAAACACTGCCACGGTACTGCCGTAGCCCATCCGGAAGCCTGTAAAGGCCTGTTTGTACATATAGGTGGCCAGCAGCTCGGTGGCGTGATCAGGCCCGCCTTCGGTCATGACATAGATCAGGCCGAAATATTTGAGTGAGCCGGTGAGGGAAAGGATCGCCGCGGTGCGAATCGTATTGCCCAGAAGGGGAAGAGTGATTCGGAAGAAGCTAGCCCACGAAGATGCCCCATCGATGTAGGCCGCCTCTATGAGCTCTTGAGAAATCCCCGCGAGCGCGGCTGCGAAGATCACCATGTAGAAGGGAATGAACTGCCAGCATATCGTAACGATCACCGCTGCCAGGGCCAGCTTCGGCTCTCCCAGCCAGCCGCGAGCCAAGCTATCCAGTCCGACCAGGCGGAGCGCTCCGTTGAGCAATCCGTAGTTCGGTTCGTAGATGAACTTCCAGGTGATCCCGATAGCCACGGCGGAGAGCATCATGGGTATGAAGTACAGGAGCTTGAAGAGCCGTGCTCCCTTAATCTGAGAGGATACCAAGAGGCCCAGAGCCAGCGCCATGGGAAGCTGGATAACGATAGATGCGACGACGAGAATCAGATTGTTGGTAAGGCTCTTCCAGAAGAGTTCATCCCCGGCCAGTCTTATCCAGTTCCCGAAACCGAGGTACAGTTTCTGCGGAGAGATGCCGTTCCAACGGAAGAGGCTATAGTATGCCGAAGCCGGAATGGGATAGATAAAGTAGAAGCAGTAGATCAGCAGAGCGGGAAGCATAAACAGAAATGCAGGGAGGAAATTATTCTTCTTCATCTTCTGGCGGCTATGCTCAGTCTACGGATTTACGGGAAAAGAAACCCCCCGTTTGACCGGGGGGTTTCCATGATCAAAGATACTTATTTTTTCATCTCTTCGATAATAGCCTGCTCGTGCCTGCGGGCTACTTCCTGTGGTGTAATCGAAAGCCCGAAAAGCGATTGCACAAGGTCCTTGTGCAGCTCGCCCATGGCCGGTGGCAGGAATTGATCGTAGTAGACCTGTACATGTCCGGCCGCCTCGAATGCCAAAGCAACCTTCTTCATGAGCGGGTCCTTAGTATAGGTGGATGCACCCTTGACCGGCGGCACATAACCTGCTCCGGCCAGAGAATCGACATAAGACTTGCTCATGATATGATTCTTCAAAAACTCCAAGGCTTTGGCTTTGTTGCTGCAAGTCTTGGAAATGGAGTAGTAGTTCTGTCCGGGGCTGCCGATCAGATCGGTAGGATCACCCTTGCCTCCCTCAACGGAGGGAAAAGAAAACAGATTCAGCTGCTCGAAGGTCTCGGGAGATTCCGCCTTGGCCTGTCCGATGAACCAGTTGCCCATCAGATGTACCCCCGCCTTCTTAGAGAAGATCAACATCCTGGATTGGCCTGTATCCTCGTCCATGCCGTTGAAGCCCGGAGGGAAGAAACCGCGCCCGACCAAGTCCTGCAAAGCCTGTCCCGCCTGGATATAGCCAGGAGCCTCGAAGCTGCCTCCTGGTTTTCGGTACAGGGCGTCCAGGAACATATTGGCGCCGCCGTAGCGATCAGCCAAGTACATGTAGAAGAAGGAGCCGGGCCACTTGGTCTTGTTGGCCAGAGTAATGGGAATCAAGCCGTTTGCCTTGAGTTTGTTCCCCAAAGCGATGAAGTCCTTCTGGGTTTTGGGGGCTGTCAACCCGTATTGGGCGAACACGTCATTGCGGTAGAAGAAGAACACTCCGGTCAGGCCAGCATAGGCGGCCCCATAGGTCTTTCCGTCGAATGTCACAGGATCGAAGGATGCCGGAATGTATGTCTTGAGCAAGTCGCTCTTGATCTCGTCTATCGTGTCCACCATCCCGGAGTCTATATACTCTTTGAGCGGACCGCCACCCCAGTTGTGGAAAATATCCGGCGGAGTACCCGCTCCCATAGCTACTTTGAGCTTGGTTTTGAAGGGGTCGTTCTGAATGTGCACCATCTCCAGCTCGATGCCGGGATTGGCCTTCATGAACTCCTCAGCCGTCTTATCGAGGATGCCTGGCAGCACTCCGGTGGTCTGCACATCCCAAATGACGAGCTTTCCCTTTTCAGTTGTGGGTTTCTGCCCGACGGCGAAGAGCGACATTGCGGACAGAAGGAGCAGGCAACAGAACAGCACCATGTACAACTTCTTCATCTGAAACCTCCTCAGTTTTTACCATCAGCAACTTAGGACTGACAGTTTTTTGTTTCGTATTGTGGCATATTGTATGATCAATTGTCAACTATCTTCCTATTATAAAGGCATTTGACAGGCTTTAATTTCTTAATTATGCTGCATCTAGTTGACTGTTGTATGACAACTTTGTTTAGGTTCTCTGTAATGAAGAAAGCAACGCTGAAACGGGTAAAACGCAAGAGCATCTCCTCCCAGGTCTACGAGCAACTCAAAGCGCAGTTGCTGCACCGCGTCTGGTTGCCGGGAACCAAGCTTCCTTCAGAAAATCAGCTCGCCCAGCAGCTAGGCGTAAGCAGGGTTTCCGTGCGGGAAGGATTACAACGCCTTGTGAGTCTCGGCCTGCTCGAGACCCGGCATGGGGAGGGGACCTTTGTGTGCGAGTACGACGCTGGAACCTCGATGAACGCATTGCTGCCAATGCTGGCGCTTGATCCTGCAGATCTCTTCCACATACTCGAGTATCGGAGGATCATGGAGAAGGGAACCGTAGCCCTTGTGGCCGAGAAGGCGACGCATGAGGATATCGCCGAACTGAAACGCAGCTACGCGAAGATGGTCCACCAGAAACACGACATTAGGGGTTTTGCCCACACAGATCTCGAGTTTCATCTCGACCTGGCCCGAGCCACCGGCAATCCTATCATTATGAAGGTCAACAGCATCATCAAGGATCTCTTGAGCGTTTCCATGGAGAACATAGTGGAAACGCTCGGAACTCGAGACGATCTGGACTACCATCAGAGGATCATCGATGCGATCGAAGCACACGATACCGAACGGGCGGAAAGCATCATGGAGGAGCATATCGTCCACACCATCCAGAGGTTGTTTTCTAAGGGCGGATTCACTGTGCCTCAGCCGCCTGCCGGAATTCCTACCTCAGAGAAATAGTGAAACCTAGTACCGGCCCCCTTGGCCAGGGCTTGTCCATCGCCACGGGCATGGCTTTAGCCCTGCGCTTGGACAGGCGAAAGAATCGTGTCTATGGAATCATCGGTGACAGGGAGCTGGCCGAAGGCTAGTCGAGGAGGTTTGGAGATGATCGATCACCGTGAAAGAGCCAAGGGGCTTTTAAAGAAAATGAACATCAAGGAGAAGGTCGCCCAGCTGCACGCTGTGTGGCTCAACATCGAACAGGACGGAAGCTTCACCTTTCGAAGGGCCTATGACGGGCTCATCGAGGAGAGCAACGCCGATCCCGACTCGATCCTGAAGCATGGCATCGGTCAGATTACACGTCCCCTCGGTACCCGCCCCATAGACGCCGCGAGCTGCGTGAGAGGACTCAACCGGATCCAGAAATATCTGGTAGAACAAACCCGCTTGAAGATCCCGGCAATGGCTCACGAGGAATGCCTCCCTGGCCTCATGGCCAAAGGGGCCACGCTCTTTCCGGCAGCCATAAACTACGGATCTCTGTGGGATGAAGAGCTGATGGAGGAAATTGCCGCTGCCATCGGGAAGGAGCTATACAGCGTAGGGGCGCGCCAGGGGCTTGCACCGGTGGCGGATGTGAGTCGGGATGTGCGCTGGGGTCGCACTGAGGAGAGCTTCGGGGAAGACCCCTATCTAACAGGCTGTATGACCACGGCATACGTACGCGGCCTACAGGGAGGGAACAGACGCGTGCTGGCCACGCTCAAGCACTTTGCCGGTCATTCGTTCAGCGAAGGGGCACGTAACCATGCACCGGTACGGATCGGAGAGCGGGAGCTGAACGATATTTTCATGCTTCCCTTCGAGATGGCCGTGAAGCTGGCGGATGCGGGTTCGGTCATGCCGGCCTATCACGACATCGACGGAGAACCTTTGAGCTCCTCCCGGCGCTACATCACGGAGATTTTACGCGAGCGTTGGGGTTTCGACGGCCTGGTCGTCTCAGACTACGAAGCCGTTCGATTGCTGTACGCCCATCACGGTACTGCTCGAGATGAGGCGGAAGCTGCCGCTCAAGCGCTCCAGGCTGGTATTGACGTGGAACTTCCGGGACTCACGTGCTTCGGCACAGGCGTGGAGGAAGGGTTGTCTCGCGGGATTCTTAAGATGAGCACCGTAGATGAGGCGGTAAGTCGAGTGCTTGTAGAGAAGTCACGGCTCGGTCTGTTTGAAAATCCATATGTGGAAGAAGCTGCGATCACCCTCAATACCCCAGAGCACAGAAAAATCGCCGCGGAGGCGGCGGCCCGCTCGGTAGTGTTGCTGAAGAACGACGGAGTACTACCCTTGCAGGACGCGGGAACGACGGCAGTCATTGGACCTCTGGCAGACGACCAGCTTGCCATGTTCTGCGGCTACTCGTTCCCGGTTCACCTGATTCGGGCGCAGCGACTAATGGATTCCGACACACGTTATGCGCAGACTTTGCGGGAAGCCCTGGAGGAACGAGCGTCCGCCGGAAAAATCCTTTACAGCAGAGGCTGCCAGATCTTCACCGAGAGGTTGATGGAAGCACCCGTATTTCCGGGCGATGCGGAGGCTGAGCAAGGACAGAAGAAGAGCAATATCAGCCTCGATGAAAGCGGCTTTGATGATGCTCTGTCCATCGCCTCCCAAGCGGACCGAATCATTGCAGCTGTAGGTGATTTATCCGGTCTGTTTCTAACCGGGACGGTGGGTGAAGGCTCCGATGCCTCTTCCCTCACCCTTCCGGGTGTGCAGCAGAAGCTTATCGACGCTCTGCTTTCTCTGGGCAAACCCACAGTAATCGTGCTGCTTAGCGGACGGCCATACAACCTTGGCGATGCTTTTTCCAACGCTAACGCTGTAATCGAAGCCTGGCTCCCGGGGCAAGAAGGCGCAGCCGCTCTCGCGGCAATACTCTATGGAGATATCAATCCCAGCGGCAGGCTGCCTGTTTCCTTCCCCAAATCCGCCGGCGCTATGCCTTACTTTTATAATCACAAAGTTAAATCTGCAGGTTCCCCGATTCATCCTGAGTTTGGAGCGGTATTTCCCTTCGGTCACGGCCTGAGCTACACTAGTTTTGAATACTCTGATTTCCTGGTATCGCATCGGAAGGTTCGGATTGACGGCGAGATCGAGGTATCCTGCATCGTGAAAAACACCGGCGAACGAGCGGGAGACGAGGTGGTGCAGCTGTACGTCCGCGACCTTTTCGCTAGGCTGGTACGACCTGTAAAGGAGTTGAAAGGCTTCAAGCGGCTAGGTCTCAAACCAAGAGAACGAAAGAAGGTGACTTTCACCCTTCCGGTAGATTTATTGGGCTATTCTATTTCGGGAACAACCCGTGTGGTCGAGCCAGGTGAATTCCAGGTGATGATTGGCAGATCCTCAGCGGACATTCTCTTCAGTGATACGATAGAAGTGACTGGCAAACCAAGAGAGTTACCGAAGCGTTGGAGAATGAAGAGCGAGGCGATCGCGGACGTCGCCTGACTGTAACGGATTTTTCATCTCTGGATTCATTTTCCCACACAAGTTCTTATTATCATTGTTTCTACGCGGTTGGGCACAACATATTTGCCTGTTCCTAAACTGAGGAAGGGAGGATACATATCGTTATTCGCGGTGGAGTTGCATAAGGAAAGGATAACTGGCTAAAGGGAGAAAAAACGTATAAAAACTAAAGACAGTCAGGAGGCGAAGCTCAATGACCACGGTGATAAGAAATGCGCTAATCGTTGATGGAACCGGTACTCTAATCGAGAATGGCTCCATCAAGTTCGGCAGGGAAGGAATCTTGGCTATCTCAGAGAAAGAGCTATCGGCGGATACTGTAATCGACGCAAACAACAGGGCTGTAATACCGGGACTCATCGATTGTCATGTCCATCTTGGCATGCTGAGTTTAGAAATGGACATCAATGATGCGCAATCCGGGGCAATTATAGCTGCACAGCTGCGTAAATGCTTGGAACACGGAATCACTTCTGTCCGGAACCTCGGAACGAAAAACAACTGTGATATCCATGTCAGGAATTTAATAAACTCTGGATTGCTAAAATTGCCGCGTATGTTGGCTTCCGGCCGCGGTATTTCGATTACCGGTGGACACGGATGGAGAATGAATCTTGAGTGTGATACTCCTGAAGAAGCCCTCAAAGCCGCACGCGAGCAGATCAAAATGGGCGCCGACGTCATAAAAATGTTTGCAACAGGGGGAATGGGGACAAAAGGGTCTATTCCGAATGCAACGCAATTGACAGAAACTCAAATGAGGATTATGTGCGAAGAGGCTGAAAGATCTAGCAGACTAACAGCTGCTCATTGCACCGGAATTGAGGGCGCAAAAAACGCCATACGCGCCGGAGTGCGCTCGATAGAGCACGCTCAGTTGGACAAGGAAACCGTTCTCATGATGCAAGAGCACGGAACGTATTACTGCCCGACAATTATCACTAGATACAACATAGTGCATTCAAAAGAACCTGAATACGAATGGTTGCGAAAAAAGGCGAGCCCCGGGGATTTGGAGAGAAAGGAAAAAGCAATCAGACTCTGCAAGAAACATGGTGTGAAAATCTGTGCATCCACCGATGCAGAAGTGGGGGGCTTAACGAAAATCGGTTCAAGTCTAGCCGATGAGATTGGTCTCTACGTCCAATACGGCCTAACAAACATGGAAGCAATTGTTACTGCGACAAGAGATGCTGCCAAGATGTGTAGGATCGACGACGAAACGGGGACTATAGAAGTGGGGAAAGATGCTGATCTCGTACTTCTGGAAGGAAACCCGCTCGAAGATATTTCTGCCTTGCGCTCAGTTTGTATGACGATTAGGAACGGAGAAATCTTATATTATAACTCGACGCGAAGCTAAGGCGTGCGGTCTTGTGCGCCTCCTTCGGCGTTATGCTCGGCGAATTTGTCCTTCGTTGCGACAAGCAAATAATTGCCGGGTAGTCGCGCCACCTCCCGCAATTCGTCTCCAAATCGCCATTCAGCCTTGCTGGGTGTTTCCTCGAGCATCTCAATCCGAAGTCCGGCTCGAGCCAGGCTTGTTACGATATCCCCCAACGGCCATGAGAACTCGTACTTCTTTTCTACTGCATTTTCGGCCCCTGAGAAATGAAACCACCCTGTAGAAGCGGATGGCTTGCGCCCGAAATAGTCATCCACAATCTTGATGTTGCCGCCCTCTATTTCTATACAACCGGCCAAAGGATGTTCCTCATCGAGAATTAGTCGTCCAGAGGGTTTGAGTAGCCGTGCAATTGTCTGAGCCCATCGCTTGAGATCGGGCAACCATACGACTGAACCGCCGCCAGTAAATACTATATCAAAGCTTTCATCGAATAGGGCTTGGGGGAGACTATAAATGTCTGAAGTAATAAAGCGTACTGACATTCCGGCGGCTTCCGCTTTTTTCTTTGCAAGCTTGATTTGCCTGGGGCTGATGTCTATGCCGGCCGCGATGGCACCTTTGTTTGCCCACGATAAGGTATCCTCGCCAGTGGCGCACTGCAGGTGACACAGCCTAGATCCCCGAATATCTCCCGCAGCAGCAAGAATTCGATCACTCAGCAGACAACCTCCGGCGGCGAAGAATTCTGCTGCATGCATTCTCTTCTGTCGAATCTCCGCGATCTCATCCCAAGCTATACGATTCTGTGCCGTATACTTTTCAAAATTTGTCATGTTGTCTTCCATTGATCTGCCTGCCGACAAAGCTCAGCAGAAAGCTTATCTTCTGCTTCGAAAGTTTCGACGACCCAGATTCCCTGTTCAGTTTGTAAAAAGTTAATACTCACTTTTCGATTATCATCAAGTGTATATTCAATTTTTTTATTTAAATCGATAAAGGTGAACTTTCCCTCGAAGTCGAATCCCATTGCGCGGTCTTTCGCTTCCGTTCGATAGCTGAACTTTCCGCCTACCGTGAAATCGATTTTAGCATCAGGGCAACACCAATCATAATCTACACCTGATATCGGGTAGCCTTGCCCACCTCCCCGAGGAGCGCCTATCATTGAGTTTGACGAACCAGTCTTCGATTGTTATTTCTAACATTTATTTATCTTGCCAAAGACTCTGTTATTTTGCTACGATAAGCGCAATAGAAAATAATAAAATCGCTACCAACAACTTACCTTGAGAAGAAGGTGGGGGATGCGCAGTTGAACACCACTCTTGGAAGCAAATCAAACCAAACAGGAATTAATAGAAGAGGATTAGATGGGGGTTACATCCGCAGGAGAGGCAGTATTTCTCCTAATAGGTATCAAGGCGGATAAATGATATGCGTGCTTATATAATAAGAAGATTTCTTATAGTAATACCCACTCTGTTCCTGGTGACCGCCATGGTGTTTTTCCTGGTCAATCTTATTCCAGGTGACATCATAGATGCGATGCGTTCGAAAGCCTTGGATGTCCAGCTCGACAGAGCCGCTATTGAGAAAGAACTAGGGTTAGATCGACCACTGATCATTCAGTACCTGAGCTGGGTAGGACTATACCCTCAGCCAGATGGAAAGCTCAAAGGTCTATTACAGGGGAATTTAGGGGTTTCCTGGTGGCAGAGCTTACCCGTAACAGAACTGATCGCGCCAAGGTGGCCGCTAACACTGGAACTGGGTATTCTGGCGCTACTGGTTGGCCAGTTGATAGCATTACCCATAGGCGTGGTGTCCGCATTGCGGCAAGATAACTGGGTGGACTATGTTGCACGCAGTTTCGCGATACTGTGCATCGCCGTTCCCACTTTCTGGTTAGGGTCAATGATAATAGTTTTCCCAGCGCTGTGGTGGGGCTACATGCCGCCTATAATGTACGTCCCGCTCACCGAAGACATTGGGGATAATCTTCAGATGCTTATCATCCCCGCCATAGTTATGGGGATGTCCATGGCGGGAATGACAATGAGAATGACCCGGACGATGATGCTGGAAGTCTTAAGGCAAGATTATATCCGCACGGCATGGGCCAAGGGCTTGGAGGAAAAGGTTGTCGTCATGAGGCATGCTCTGAAGAACGCGCTTATACCCGTAATCACGTTGATCGGGCTTCAAACGCCTGTAGTCATCGGCGGAACGGTCGTTATAGAAAGAATATTCAGCCTGCCCGGCATGGGACGGCTCTTGATGGAAGCTGTTAACGGTAAGGATCACCCGCTGGTTATGGGTATTGTGGTTCTTTTCGCGGTGGTAATGGTGCTCATTAATCTCGTTGTAGACCTGACTTACGCCTTTTTGGATCCTACGGTTCACTACGAATAGCGTAAATGAAGAAAGAAAGAAGGTGATAAATGGCCGAGATTGCATCAGAAAGAGTTGACAAGGGGAAACGGCTCTCTCCTTTTATCGATTTCTTCAGAAGGCTTGTGAAAGAAAAGCCGCTGGGTACCGTAGGCGGAGTTATCACTCTGATTCTGCTTTTCGTTGGTATTTTTGCCGACGTTCTGGCACCCTATGGGATGAATGAAACGCATATAGACGACTACCTGGCAGCACCATCAGCCAAATATATACTGGGGGCTGACAACATAGGGAGAGACCTCCTCACCAGGGTTATCTACGGCGCCCGTATCTCGGTCATCATCGGTCTGGCTGCGTCGTCTATCGCCACGGTTCTATCTCTGATTATCGGTATGATGAGCGGCTACCTCGGTAGACGGTTTGACCTGCTGCTGCAAAGGTTTGTCGACACTACGATGTGTATCCCCCAGCTCATCCTGATGATGATTCTCATTTCCGTAATCGGGGCGGGTATCTGGCAGGTGACCGTTGTTCTGGGTTTGATGTGGGGTATTATCGGCTCCAGAATCATAAGAGGCGCCGTAATCAGCATCAAGGAAAGGATATATGTAAGAGCGGCGGAGGCTATCGGTTGCTCCACTCCTAAGTTGATTATCCGGCATATCCTGCCCAATATCATGGCGCCAACAATCGTCCTTTTCACAACACGCGTGCCGAACGTGATTCTAGTTGAGGCTTCCTTGAGTTTCCTCGGCTTTGGCATCCCCCCTCCGGCGCCCAGCTGGGGCGGGATGCTCGGCAGTGTTGGACGCGATTATATGTTGCAGGCACCATGGATAGTCATCTGGCCCGGACTCGCTCTTGCCATGGTGGTCTATGGTATCAACGTCTTCGGCGACGCGGTAAGAGATCTTGTAGACCCGCGGCTGAAGGGTGGCGTCGGACGCTATGGGTTGGCGGTGAGTCAAGAAGAGAAAACGGCAAAGGTAAAAAGTGAGCTAACAAAAAAATGAGCCAAGGGTACCAAAGTGATTGAAGGAGGTGATGCTGACAATAATGGCGATAGGGAAAGACCTATGGACCCCGGGAGAGACCGTTTTTATAGAGCTAGTCAAAATATCTTTTATTATGGAGGAAAGGCACTGTGAAAACTAAAATTTTTATCCTGATGCTGGCGCTAGTGCTGGCAGCGGCCTTTTGTTTCGCTGGAGGCAAAAAGGAAGTAACGACCACCGGGGCGGCGCCTGGAGGGCCGCAGTATGGCGGAACACTGACCATGCTCCATCAGAGATCCATGGGTGATCCCCCCAGCCCGGCCCAAAAGGATAGCCAGGTTCAGGCGATCGAAGGCTGGCTTGCAGCTATCCAGGAACATGGCATACTCGGTGACTACAGAAAATTCGGGGGCATGGGGACCGGGGAGTTCATGTTCGAGTTCAGCGATTACATCCCGTGGAAATACACTAAAGGTCATCTGTTTGAAAGCTGGGAAGTAACCCCTCAAAAAGCAACTATACACGTTCGGCGGGGCGTCTATTGGGCGCCGAATGAAGAGCAGAAAGCCTGGATGCCGGTGAGAGAGCTAACTGCCGAAGACATCGCCTTTGATATCAACACCTTCTGGCATGCCAAATGGGGCACCAGATTCAACGGTACATTGGCGAAAGATACCTACGCTGTGGATAAGTACACCGTTGTGTGCGAATTCGAGAAGTACAATAGCCAGTTTATGTATTACATCGGTGACGAAGACCGGGCGGTATATTCTCCCCCTGAACTCGAAGACAACAGCCCGAATCTTTGGAAAAACCAGGTAGGTACCGGGCCGTTCATGTTCAAGGCATATCAAGTTGGTGCATACATGAGTCTCACGAAGAACCCCAACTACTGGGACAAGGTAGTTATCGGCGGCAAAGAATATCAAATGCCTTTTATCGATGAGCTGGTAATGCCCATTATCCCCGATGCTGCGACCCAGATGTCAGCCGTCCGCACAGGTAAGGTTGATATTGTATTCCAGCCCCCGGTCGGTCAGTTTGACAACTATGACAGCATCGGCCCCAATCTTAATAGCTATACTTTCGCTCCCGGCAACGGGACGTGCGTAGGATTTAATACAAGGCGTGCACCTTTCGACAACACGAAAGTTCGACAGGCGTTGTCCATCGGCACCGATAGGATGGTTTTCGCCAAACTTCTGAGGAGTGACAGTAAACCGCTCAGGTTCCATCCCCAACCCCCTACAAACCCCGATTTTTTCGTCAAGGATAGTGAATTGCCCGCAGACGTCGCCGCTCTCTACAAATACGACGTAAACAAGGCTAAAAAGATGCTGGCAGAGGCCGGTTTTCCCAACGGTTTCAAGACCGAGCTTTTGTGCCAAAGCATAGCCTTGCATCAGGATATCGCTGCCATCGTCAAGGAGCAGTGGGCTAAGATCGGCGTTGATGTTGAGCTCGTTGTTATGGAACCGAGCGCCCATGCCCAGAAGATGTACGCCGTCGAATACAAGGGGGGGATAATTCCCAGCGGTCTTGACGCTGCAAATCCGATCATCGTACTCACCTCCGAAGGAAAGACCGACGCGTACTACAACTTCGCAGGATGGTCGAACCCGGAGTTCGATGCGATCGTCACCAAGATAGAAAAAGAAATGGACGAAAGCAAACAGGCCCCGATGGTCAAAGAGGCATCGATAATTATGATGAGGGAAGCTCCGTATCTGGCTCTCGCGCAATCGGTCAGCAAGATATACTGGTGGAAATATGTGAAGAACTACTACGGCGAGTACAGCCTCAGTGACGGAACTCCGCATGAGATGGTACCCTATATGTGGATCGACCAAGGCCTGAAAAAATCTCTGGGATTTTAATTTGTAGCCGCCTATTGCACGGTTCTTCGAACACAATCCCGACTAAAAAAACCTAGGGGGCAAGACCAAACACCTTGCCCCCTGATCTCTAAAAATCAAGCTACTGCCAATGAGAAACGACCTAAGCACCTTCCGTGTAAGGAGTTAAGATGAACCGCATAGAGTCCGTGTCCCGAAGGGACGCCCGTATTGCAGAGAAATTGGGCCGGCATAAAGCGTTCTGGGAGAGGGCGCAGGAGAACAGCCTCTTGCGCTCCGTTGGCGTTTTTGCCGCTTCGATGCCGGTGCATCTGCCTCAGGCCGATGGGACGGAGATTACCCATGCGGAGCGGCTTATTCCCGATATGGTCGATCCGGCAGCGATGGTCGCAGAAGTAGAGCGCGGGCTCTCCGGTACACCCGATCCTCAACTGCTGACCCACTGGGCCGGGGTGGCGTCCTTTGGCCTAGGGGATCTGTTGCCGTTCAGCCAACCCTTTTTCAAGATCCCGTGGATCGAGGCAATGTTAGGTTGCCCGATTACGATGACAGAAGGACAGATTTGGGTCCAACGTCACCCGGGTGGCGCCCAAGCTGTCATGCAAGAAGGTAAAAAGCTGCGGCACAATCCGTGGTTCCAGCTCTACTGCGAGTTCTTGAGCCAGTTGCGCAGTCGGCTGGACGACCGTTTTCCGGTCACTGCCAATACGCTGCTGCGAGGTCCGAGCGATCTGGTTGCGAATACCCTGGGGGTGGAAGAGGCGTGCGTTGGCTGGATCGAGCAGCCCGAGCTGATGGCAAAGCTGATGCGCGTCTGCACGGATGCCAACCTGGCGGTGATCGAGGCGGGATATGAGCTGCTGGATCCCTATACTGACGGTCCCGCCGAGGGAGGGTATATGAGCGGCTGGGGCATCTGGGCGCCCGGTCCGGTTGTGCGCACGCAGGCAGATCACTCGACCTTGCTCTCGCCCGAGATGTACGAGCAGCAGATCTTTCCTTTCGACCTGGAGGTCATCCGTGCCTGTCCGTGCTGCATTTTTCACCTGCACAATCCTGGCTTACACGTTGCGCCGGCCTTGATGGAGGTCGACGAATTGGATGTAATCGAGGTGGTTGTGGATCCCTATCCTAGTGCGGAACGCAAACCATACGAGATGGATATGTACAGAAGAATTCTGGAGTGCAAGCCGCTGATCCTCGACGTCAATTTCCCCAGTCTGGAGGAAGCGGATTGGGTTTTGGGAGAGTTGCCTCATCGCGGACTCGACTTGAACGCACGTTTCTCCCCAGAGACACTGGCCCTGCTGCCCCCCGACGCGCCGGCCAGTGAAACGTATCTGCTAAGCTAGTGTTTTTCTCTGAGGCGCCATTCGCTCAAGTGAACAACGTCGACGTCCCCGTGACCGGTTACCTCGCGGCGTAGGTCCAAAATCGCGCACAACAACAGGATCGAGGGGGATCGATCCGGCAGCAGACCAGGCCTTATGGATCATTGCGCCATCGGTAGACAATTCGGCATCACTATATTATTTTAGCTAAATAGTTATACGGTATCGTACTTTAGCGTTGACGCTAGCGTTGCTCAATTTCAAAAAAGGAGGTTTTACGGACGTTTGACCGCTAATACCCGAGAAGAACGTCTGGCCGCCCAATCCGACCAACTTTCTGGAGTCACAAACAGATGAAACCAAAACGTATCATTTGCACCGTTTTGACTCTACTTCCGTTTTCTCTCTTCGCCCAGGGTGACGAACCCGATGTCTCCGGGGAGCTTTTTCAACACGTCCTGGACAGCAAGACCCTCGATCTCTTTCCGTTCCTTCCCCCCCTGCATCTCTTCCGCGGGATGACCGTTCATCTGCTGATGCTGCTGCTCTCTGCGGCCCTCATCTTCATCCTCTTTGCCATCGCCTTCCGGAAACCCAGCCTGAAACCCAGAGGACTGGCGGTCGTACTCGAGATCCTAATCCTCTTCGTCCGTGACGATATCGTGTTCCCGATTATGGGCAAGCAGAGAGGGGAAAAATGGTTGCCCTTCTTTTCGACCCTGTTCCTGTTTCTGCTGACGGTGAATTTTCTGGGGTTGATTCCGGCCTTCAAAACAGCCACTGGAGATATCACCGTGACCTCGGCTCTGGCCTTGCTGATACTGATCCTGATGTTCGTCGTTGGATTCAAGTCTATAGGTTTCGGCAAGTTCTTCAAGAATCTGTATCCCGAAGGCATTCCCCTGCCCTTGGGGCTGTTCGTCTCCCTGTTGGAGTTTTTTGGCATGTTCATCAAATCTCTGGTGTTGAGCCTGCGAATCTTCGCCAACATGTTCGCCGGTCACATGGCAATTCTTTCCTTTCTGATGCTGACGATCGTTTTAAATCCGGCGTTCGGAGTGGTTTCCGTACCCTTCGCGCTTTTCACCTATATCCTGGAAGTGATAGTGGCCCTGATCCAGGCCCTGGTATTCACTTTACTGAGCTGCGTTTTCATTACCATGGCCAGCAGTGCCCATGATGATTCTGTAACACAGGAAAACAAGGAGTAATTCTATGGATTTGTCCGCGCTGTCACATGCTGTTGCCGCCATAGCCGCCGGGCTCGCTGCCGCGGGAGGTGGAATCGGCATTGGGTTGATCGGGGCGAAAGCGATGGAGGCCATGGCCAGACAGCCCGAAGAGAAGAGGGATATAAGAACCAATATGATTCTCATGGCCGCATTGGTCGAAGGACTGGCCTTTTTCAGCGCCATCATCGCACTTCTCGTAATATTCACGGAGTGAGGATAAGGGGAGGTCTCAATGGCATTGTTCAAGTTGGATCCCGGGCTGGCAATATGGACCTGGATCATATTCGGCATCCTGCTTTTTCTGCTCCAGAGGTATATCTTTCCCTCTCTGATTAAAAGCCTCAAAAACCGAGAAGATAAGATTGCCCGATCGGTCGACAATGCCGCCCAGATCGAAGAACGGCTGGCGACCATCGAGAAGGAGCATGAGGAGACGATCAGGCGTTCCAGAGCCGAAGCCGATGAAATCCTGCGCCTGACCCGGGAGGAAGCGGAAGCCGTGCGAAAAAAGTTGCTCGAAAAAGCGGAACAGGAAGCACGAGAGGTCCTGGACCAGGCCAAGTTGAAAATCGAGGCGGAACGGGCGGCGGCAGTTGAATCCATCCGACGGGAGCTTGCTGAGTTCGTCTGCGATACATCGGAAAAGATCATCGGGAAGTCGTTTACATCCCGGAAAGATCACGAATGGGCCAAGGAACTGGCCCGGGTCATATGAACAGTCCGGGCGCAAGGAGGGGGACGGCGGTTTCCATCCGCTATGCCAGGGCCTTATTCGAGGCGGCCCGCGAGAGCGGCCAGACCTCCGCAGTGGCCGATGATATGGAGGCCATACGGAAAATCGTTTCCGAAGTCCCGCAGATCAGACGCTATTGCCTCGCTTCGCATTCGAACCGCGCTACTCAGATGAGCTTTATCGAGACGGCCTTTGTCCCGTATGTGGGAAAGCTTAGCGAAAATATGCTGAGAATGGCCGTGAAAAACGGCCGGATAGCGGCCATACCGTTCATCCCCGAAGCCTATGGAAACGTCGCGGAGAGAGAATCCGATACGGTGACCGTCATGCTGGAAACGCCCCATGCACCTACTGCCGATCTGCTGCAAAGCGTGAACAGGAGGATGAGGGAAAAAACCGGCAAAGACATAAAGATAGCGAGCCGTGTAGTCCCCGATTTGCTGGGAGGATTCAGGATTAGCTGGAACAACCAGGTCATCGATCTGTCCGCCGTCGGGCGATTGAGAAAGATGCGAGCCCTGATCACCACATCTTGAATCACGAGGATGAATTATGAGAGATGAAATAAATCCGAGTGAAATCCTGGAAGTCCTGAAAAAAAAGATCTCAGGCTTCGAGCCTTCCTTCGAAGAAGAGGAAGTGGGAAAGGCCATTCAGGTAGGCGACGGGATAGCGCAGGTCTGGGGGCTCGACCGTATTATGGCCGGTGAGCTTGTTGAAATCGACGCAGCCGATGATCATGTGGTCAGCGGAATGGTGATGAACCTGGAAGAGGAGACGGTCGGCGTCATCCTCTTTTCGGATTACGAGCTGGTCAAGGAAGGGGCCATTGTCCGTCGGACCAATCGGGTGGCGGAAGTCCCGGTGGGAGAGGGGCTGTTGGGCCGCGTGGTGGACCCCCTGGGCAATCCCATCGACGGGTTGGGCCCGATTACCGCCGAATCGCGCCGCAGAGTGGAGGCGAAGGGTCCGGGCATCGTCGAGCGCCGAAACGTGGTTGAGCCTCTTCAGACGGGCATCAAGGCCATTGACGCCATGATCCCCATCGGCCGCGGCCAGCGGGAGCTCATCATCGGCGACCGAAGGACGGGCAAAACAACGATCGCCGTGGATACCATCATCAATCAGAGACAGGCCAACGAAGATGAGATCCTCTATTGCTTCTACGTGGCTATCGGCCAGAGACGCTCGTCCGTGGTCCAGCTGATCGAGATCTTGAAACAGCACCACGTCATGGACTACACGACGGTGGTCGCAGCCACCGCTTCGGACCCCGCATCGCTGCAGTATCTCGCCCCCTATTCCGCCACGGCCATGGCGGAATATTTCCGGGACAGCGGCCGCCACGCCCTGGTCATCTTCGACGATCTGACTAAGCACGCCCAGGCTTACCGCGAGCTTTCCCTGTTGATGCGCCGGTCCCCCGGCCGGGAAGCCTATCCGGGAGATGTCTTCTATCTGCACTCCCGTCTACTGGAGCGGGCGGCCAAGATGAATGACGCCAACGGAGGCGGTTCGCTCACTGCGCTGCCCATTGTGGAGACGCAGGAAGGGGACGTGTCCGCCTACATCCCTACCAACGTTATCTCCATCACCGACGGCCAGATCTATCTGGAAGCCGATCTGTTTAACTCCGGCCTGCGGCCGGCCATCAATGCCGGTATCTCTGTCTCCCGGGTAGGGGGAGACGCCCAAATCAAGGCCATGAAACAGACCGCCAGCTCTCTTCGCATCGAGCTGGCCCAATTCCGTGAGCTGGCCGCCTTCATGCAATTTTCTTCGGACCTCGATCCCGCCACCAAAAAGCAGCTGGACAGGGGAGAAAGGCTCACGGAGATACTGAAGCAACGCCAGCACGCGCCCATCGATGTGTACAAGCAGATTATGATCCTGAAAGCCGGCGTGTTGGGCCGGCTGGACGCTTATTCCACAGATAAGCTGCTGGCCTATCAGGCTGAGCTTTTCGACTACCTCGATTCAGAAGGGGCCGAGTTCATGGACAGACTGAGCCAGGCGGGAAGCTTCACCGAGGAGATCGAAAGAGAAGCGGAAGAAGTCTTCGCTGCCTTCGAGGCGACTTTCCATCCCGAGGCGATGGGCAGGGACGTCGACTCCGGCTATACGGTGAATATGGCTATGGCCATGAGGCAGAGGACCTCGCCAATCAACCGTGATATGTTGAGGCTGGTGGAGAGGATAACCTCCCGCGAACTGGCCTCCCCGTCGCTCGAAAAGGAGCTGGAGCACATCATCACGGGAAGCGACGTCCAGGAGAAGGACCGCTTCGAGAGCCTGGTCAACACCTGCAGGATCATCGATTACGACAAATCAAGCCGGATGGAAGGCATCTTCAAAACAGCAGCGAGACTCATGGCCCGAGATTTGAAGGGCATCGGCAGCAGAGAGGTGCACCAGAAGCTCGTCGCGCGGGAAAACTCCAGCTCGACGGCGCTCAGCCCGTTCTTCGCGATTCCCCACATCATCGTCGAGGGGGACAACCAGTTTCAGATGCTCATCGTCAGGTCCCGAAAAGGGGTACGTTTCTCGGAGAGCGCCCAACAGGTCCACGCCATGTTTTTCCTGGCCGGCTCGATAGATCAGCGCCATTTCCACCTGGTGGTGATCTCTACACTGGCCCAGATCGTTAGTCATCCATCGTTCGAAGAATCCTGGCTCGAGGCCGGCAGTCACAACGAGCTCAGAACGCTGATACGCGACATCAGGAAGACAAAGGATAGGTGAGCTGAATACCGATGGCCAATATCAAAGATCTCAAGCGCAGGATATCCTCCCTGAGAAACATGCAGAAGGTGATGGGGGCGATGAACATGATCGCTACCATCAAGCTGCAAAAGCTGTTCGCCCTCCAGAGCTCGCTGCATCGCTTCGATGCGGCGGTGAACGCCATAGCGAGGGATATTGGCGCAGCGCTGAAGCATACATCTCATCCGGTCATTGACGGCTACCCAACCGCTCGAAAAGCGCATGTTCTCGTGTTAACCGCGGACAAGGGGCTGTGCGGCGCTCACAACAATTCGGTGCAGAAGGCGGTCGATGCCCTGGCCAAAACAAACCTGGATGAGGGAGTTGCTCTGGAAATGAGCTGCATCGGCTCGAAAGGAGCGAGTTACTGCCGGCGGAGGCGCTACGAGATCTTCCAGCAGACCGAGATGAGCGACCGGCTCTTCAATGGCAATGCTGTGAGGCAAATAATCTCGAAAATCTACCTTCGTTTCCAGGACGACGATGTTCAGAGCATCTTCATGGTGTACAACCGGTTCGTATCGATGCTGCATCAGGAAACGATAACGACCCAATTAATACCGTTCTCCTTTCCCGAAGACCTTCAGGCCGAACCTGCGGAAATGAATTTTGAAACGGAGCCGCCTGGGGAGAGGTTCATCGTCACGGCGGCAGGGCTGTATCTGGTGTACAAATTGCGGGTCGCCGTAGCAGACTCGCTGTTGAGCGAGCATGCCGCCCGGATGACGGCCATGGAAAATGCCACCAACAATTCCGAAGATCTCATTAACCGGTATATGACCCTTCAGAACCGGGCCCGTCAGGCATCGATAACCCGGGAGATCATCGAGATAATCTCCGGAAAAGAAGCCTCGAGAGGATGATCCTATTGTGAGCACATCGAAGAGATCAGGAACCGTGGTCCAGATTCTAGGCCCGGTGGTTGACGTCCGCTTCGAAAGCGGGGAATTGCCGTCCCTCTACACGGCACTGACCGTGACAAACCCATCGATCGACCATCAAGAAAACAATCTTGTGCTCGAGGTCACCCAGTATATCGGGGATCGCACCGTCCGAGCCGTCGCCATGGATTCCACGGATGGCCTTCACCGGGGCAGCGAAGCGATCGACACCGGCGCACCGATCACGGTGCCGGTTGGCAAAGAGACACTGGGCCGAATCATCAACGTCATCGGAAAGCCGATCGACGAGCAGGGACCTATTGAAAGCGCATGCAGCTATCCCATCCATCGGCCGGCGCCGCAATTCTCCGAGCTAAACACCACGGATGAGCTGCTCGTTACAGGCATCAAAGTAATCGATCTCCTGGCTCCGTATATGAAAGGTGGAAAGATCGGTCTATTCGGCGGCGCAGGGGTCGGCAAGACCGTGCTCATCATGGAGCTGATCAACAACATCGCCAAGGTTCACGGCGGCTACTCTGTTTTCTGCGGGGTCGGGGAACGGACCCGGGAGGGGACGCAGCTCTTCGGGGAGATGAAGGAATCGGGCGTCATCGACCGCACCGCTCTCGTCTTCGGACAGATGAACGAGCCGCCCGGCGCCCGCGCCAGGGTCGCCCTTGCGGCGCTCAGCGTCGCCGAATACTTCAGGGAAGAGATGCAGCAGGACGTGCTGCTGTTCGTCGACAACATATTCCGCTTTGTACAGGCCGGGGCCGAAGTCTCGGCTCTCCTGGGCCGGATTCCCTCGGCCGTTGGCTATCAACCGACCCTGACCACAGAGCTGGGCGAGCTGCAGGAGCGGATCACCTCGACCCGGCAGGGGTCCATCACCTCGGTGCAGGCGGTGTACGTTCCGGCCGACGACTATACCGACCCGGCGCCGGCAACCACTTTTTCGCATCTGGACGCCACCACAAACCTCAGCCGGGCTATCGTAGAAATCGGGATCTATCCGGCGGTCGATCCCCTGAACTCCTCTTCGCGTATGATATCGCCCGATATCGTCGGAGACCGCCACTACACGGTGGCCAGGCGGGTACAGGAGACCCTTCAGGTCTACAAGAACCTGCAGGACATCATCGCCATCATGGGCATGGACGAACTGTCACCCGAGGACCGCAGGACGGTCGAGCGGGCCAGGAAGATCCAAAGGTTCCTCTCCCAGCCATTTTTCGTGGCCGAGCAATTCACAGGCATGAAGGGCGTGTTCGTACAGCTGGAAGACACCATACGCTCCTTCGAGGAAATCATAGACGGCAAGCACGCCGACCTTCCGGAGCAGGCTTTCTACATGGTCGGTACAATTGAGGACGCTCGGGAAAAAGTGAGCCGGATGGGGGCAGGATGAACTCCTTCAAGCTGATCATCAGGGCTTATGATGGGATCATATATGACGGTCAGGCCGTCTTTTGCAGCGTGGTCACCCCGGCTGGCGGCATCGGTCTGGAAGCCCGGCATGAGCCGTTTCTGGCCGTGTTGAAGGAGAACTCCGAGATCAGATATTCCGTCAGCCCGGGAACCGAAGCATCCGCAGAGGTGAGAAGCGGTCTGCTCTCTTTCAAGGCAAACACGTGCACCATCACGGTGGAGGCGGCCGAAACTCTCGTACGGCAGGGATCGCAACCTCCGTCTTAGTCCCTGCCCCGCCGCGGAGCGGTACCGAGTACGTTGGCTCGAGCGCCAGACGGCTGCTAGAC
>CAZLRN010000006.1:18860-29228 GCA_964561715.1 uncultured Spirochaetales bacterium | reverse complement strand
CTCCAGTACTGATTGCTAAGCAGGTGGCTTCAAAACTGCAGTCAACAGGAAGAATCCAGCGGGAAACCGAATAAAACAATCTACTAAAAAACCTAGAAGGGAGAAACCATGCCAGTAAGCAAAGAGACGCTCGCCATTTTTCGATCCGTGAGAGCTGCGGATATCACCGACGCTCTCGATTCGATGGGTCTTCAGGCGCGATACGAGATGGATCCCGCTATGAAACCCCTCTTCTTTGGAATTCGATTCGCCGGAATCGCTCACACCAAAGAGTACGATCTCATCGACAAGCCTCTCGAACCGATGACCTATGAGGAGTTCGACGAGCGGCAGTATAGCAAAGAGGCCAACTCTCTCTGGAACGATCCGAGCACCGATGGCGCCGCGGACGAGGTCTTCGTGATAGACGCCAAGCGTACACGGGCTGGAATTCTCGGATCCAACAACACCCTGCACGAGCGAGCAAGAGGCGTGGTGGGATTCGTCATCGATGGAACCTTCCGCGACTCCTATGAGAGCATCATGCAGAAAACGCCGGCCTTCTGCACGGTCCGCTCTCCGGCCCATCCCATGGGACGGATCCGGAATGTCTCGGACAACAAGCCCATCGTTTGCGCCGGGGTTGTGGTCAAACCGGGAGACGTTGTCTTCGCCGATGACGACGGCGTCGTGGTCGTGCCTCAGAATATAGCCGACGAGGTGGCGCGCAGAGCCAAGCTCGTCCAGGAAAAGGACAAACCGGGACGCAGGCGAGGATACGAGGCCCTCGGAATGCCCCTCGACGACACGGTTAAGCCGGCCGATTAGCCGCCTATATCACCTCTGTCGCTCCCAGTGTGTTTTCGAAATACTCTATGAGAGAGGCGGACAGACAGAAGAAACAGAATGCTCCCGACGAGCCTCCTGCACTGAAAAACCGTCAAGAGGCTTATGCTGTCGGAGGCGGAGTGGTCACGGACGGGCGGGAGCTCTTTCTTGAAGATGGGGCGATTCTCGTTCGTGACTGCCTGATTTCTGCGGTGGGTTCCACCGCAGAAATCAGGCGCCAAATGAAGAGCTCCGGCAGTAACGAGGAGTTCATCGATGTTCGTGGGCGCATCATTTTGCCGGGTCTGCTCAATCCGCACCATCACCTCTACTCGTCGCTGGCAACGGGATTGGAGCCCGTTGGTTCGGCGGACTCCTTTACGGATCAACTCGAGAGCCTCTGGTGGAGGCTGGACCGGGCACACGACAGAGATTCGGTCTACTACTCCGCCATGGCAGGGATCGTCGACTCGATCAAGCACGGGGTCACGACGATTTTCGACCATCACGCCTCGATGGGTTGGGCTGCAGGCAGCCTCGAAACCATTGCCGAGGCTTTCGATATCTTGGGAATAAAGGGAGTGCTCTGTTACGAGACCTCAGACCGAATGGAAGCAGCGCAAACCGCAGTCCACGTCGAGGAAAATCTCTCCTTCTGGGCGTCGCACCGCGAATCCACAACCCTTAGGGCGTGCTTCGGGCTGCACGCCAACTTCACCCTCTCAGAAGAGAGCCTCGAGACGATTGCCAACACGAAACCGCCGGAGCTGCCCATTCATATCCACTGCGGTGAGGATCGGGCCGATCTGGAGTACTGCAGGGAGCTGGGCTACAAAGGGCCGGTGCATCGCCTTTCGGAGCACGGGCTTCTCGATAATCGCTCCATTTTAGCCCATGCCGTTCATCTCTCCGAGAGAGACCACAAACTGCTGGAGGAGATTCACCCGATAGTCGTTTCCAATCCCGAATCCAACGCCAACAACCAAGTGGGTTCTATGGATCGCAGGCGTATCGGCAAATATGTTCTGGGTACTGACGGCATGAGCGGCGATCTGCTTCAGACACTACGATCCCAGTTCTTGCTCGGCAAGGGCCGCAAAGAATCCTTCGAGGATCTGAGGAAGGTCTTTTTTTCTGACAAACTCGAAGCACAGCAGAAGTACTTCCCGAATACCGGAGCCCTGGCCCCCGGGGCGCGAGCCGATATCGCAGTTCTGGACTACATCCCTCTCACACCGATCTCACAGGGCAACCTCATGGGTCATCTGCTTTTCGGAGCCAAAACTGGAAAGGCCTTTATGACCATCTCGGATGGTGTTATCATCTTTCGAGACGGAATGATCACTATCATAGACGAGAACGATCTCGTTCGTGAGGCCCGTGATACAGCCCGGCAGCTGCACAGGAGGTACTATGGCTGACCTGGCCGTAAAGCTAAACGGCATAGACTTCGCCAATCCGGTTCTCCCTGCCGCAGGTCCCAACGTGCGGGACGCCAGGATGATGCTGAGCGCGATCGAGGGCGGAGCCGGAGCAGTCGTTTCAAAAACCTTTTCAGTCAAAGCCGCCGAAGACCCCCGGCCTAACATCATGGCCGCGTCGAATCGCGGCTGCATCAACTGCGAGACCTGGTCTGAGATTCCTATGGAGAGCTTTCTTGACGAACTCAGAAAGGTCAAAAGAGAAACGCCTCCTTCTGTGCCGCTCATCGTTTCTATTGGATACCGCCCGGAGGAGGTTCGGGAGATTGGCAAGCGTCTCGAGGACGAGATCAAACCCGATGCGATCGAGTTCTCCACCCACTATACGGGCTCGTCGCTGAAGCCTCTACTCGACGTCGCCGAGAGCCTGCGGGAGGCTGTAAGCTGCCCCATATGGATGAAGCTCTCACCTAATTTTCCCGATCTAGAGCAACTGGCCAGAGCAGCCGCCCCGATCGTGCACGCCTTCGTGGCGATCAACTCCTATGGACCGGTGCTTGACTTCGACGTGGAGGAGCCACGTCCTCTTCTGGGCTCTGACTCCGGCGAAGGCTGGCTTTCCGGTCCGCCAATCAGGCCGATGGCCCTCCAAATCGTCTGGCGTCTCGCCACCATTCAAAAAAAACCGGTAATAGGCGTGGGCGGCGTGGAGAGAGGCGTCGATGCCATCAAGTTTTTCATGGCCGGGGCTTCTCTGGTTCAAGTATGCTCGGCTGCCATAAAGGATGGAAACACCGCATACGGCAGAATCGCCTCGGAGATGGCGGATTGGCTCGAAAGTCACGGCTACGACTCTCCTGAACAGGTGAGAGGCCTCTATGGCCGTAATCTACGTGAACCGGGAGAGAAAAAAAACCGCTTCGGGATCTCTGCAGTTATGAGCGTCGATGCGGAACGCTGCACGGGCTGCGGTGCCTGCATCTCCCGATGCGTGCACGGGGCGCTGGAGATGACGAGCAGCAATCTGGCTTCGGTCCTGACTGAGCGATGCATAGGCTGCGGCTTCTGCAGGAGCTTCTGCCGATTTGGAGCGCTCGAGCTGAGGGAGGATTAAAAAGCATGCCAACAAACCTCGAAGATTTAAGCCGGGAAATCAGAAAGCTGGCCAGAGGCTACAGAGAAGAGACGAGCCTGCGGCTTTCGGAACTCGTGAGAATCCCATCACCTAGCGGTCGAGAACAGAAGATCATCGAGACGATTAGAGGCATGCTCGAGGAGTTGGCCTTCGACGAGGTCAGGATCGACGGGCTTGGAAACCTCGTGGCCAGAATCGGTAGAGGAGCCAAAAAACTGGCTATCGATGCCCATATCGATACAGTAGGCACAGGGGACATCTCACAGTGGGAGTTTGATCCCTTTAGCGGCGAAGTGAAAAACGAATGGGTGCTGGGCCGTGGGTCCGCAGACCAGAAGGGGGGAGCCGCCTCCATGATTACAGCTGGCCGCATTCTCAAGGAGTTGGGCTTCGACAAAGATCTTTCGATCTACTTCACCTTCACCATTGAAGAGGAAGACTACGACGGCTACTGCTGGAATTACCTGATCAACGAGGAGCAACTTCGGCCCGATGCGGCGGTTATCACAGAGCCTACGAGCTGTGGCATCTACAGGGGACAGAGGGGAAGAATGGAGCTGGACCTCTCGTTTAAAGGGATTTCCTCTCACGGTTCAGCGCCCGAGCGGGGTGACAATGCCATCTACAAAGCCTCACGCTTCGCTCTCAGGATCGACGAGCTCAACGGAGAGCTCACGGGCGATGACTTTTTGGGAAAAGGCAGCGTGACCGTCACACAGGCTATCTCGGATTCCCCTTCCCTATGCGCCGTTCCGGATCAATGCAAACTTCATCTGGACCGACGATTGGCCTTGGGCGAAACCAAAGAAAGCGTGATCGACGAATTGCAACGACTCCTCGAATCGGAGGCTATGTTGGAGGATGTGCGGATCGAAATTCCGAAAGCGCAAGACACCAGTTATAGGGGAATGGAGTTTTCGCTGGAGATGTATTTCCCCACTTGGAAACTGCCCGAAGAGCATGCCCTGGTCCAATCGGGAGCAGCGGCATACAGGGCTCTGTTCGAGGATGAGCCGAAGATCGGACGCTGGGTGTTTTCCACCAACGCCGTGGCTATCTGCGGTGAGCATGGCATTCCCACTATCGGTTTCGGCCCAGGGGATGAACCCTTCGCCCACGCGCCAAATGAACGCACGCCGATAGACCATCTCGAAATGGCCTCTAGCTTTTACGCCATGCTCCCCTATGTACTTGCAGAAAACCCCATTTGAGGAGAGAGACTATGAACACCTTGTTGCGGGGAAAACACCTCATCACATTCGACTCCTGGACAATGCAGGAGATTGAAACCCTTCTCGAGGCTTCTTCGGAGCTGAAGCGAAGCTACGCTCTGGGCAGAACACCTGAGCTGCTAAGACAGATGACCCTCTTCATGATTTTCTTCGAGCAATCCACACGCACGCGAAATTCCATCGAAGCGGCGATGACTCAGCTCGGCGGACACGCTCACGATCTGACTCCGGATAAAATGCAAATCACCCACGGTGAGTCTCCCAAAGATACGGCCAAGGTGCTCTCCCGCATGGGCGAGGGCATCGCCATCAGAAACTGCTTTTACGGCATAGGAAACAGGTACATCTCCGAAGTCGCCGGACACGCCGACATACCCGTCATCTCGATGCAGGACGATATCTACCATCCTCTTCAGTCGATTGCCGATATTATGACTCTCCGGGAGCACTTCGGAAAGAATCTCGAAGGATTGAAAGTGGCGATCTCCTGGGCCTATGCCACAACCCACGCCAAACCGCTTTCGGTGCCTCAGTCTCAGATTCTGCTTTTTCCTCGTTTCGGGATAGACGTGGTAGTCGCTCATCCTGAAGAGTTCCAGCTCCAGGATGATGTCGTATCCAAAGCTCAGACGCACGCGGCGAATACGGGGTGCTCCTTGAGCTTTGTCGGGGATATGGAATCTGCTCTGGAAGATGCCGATGTCGTCATCCCGAAGAACTGGGGAGGCTTTGGTCACTTTGACGAATTTAAGGACGATGAGGCTCATCAGAAAACCATGAAAGCGAATCTGGAGAAGCATCGGGACTGGATCTGCGACGCCAGGCGATTCTCCTTGGCCAAAAAAGGCGCCAAAATTATGCACGCCCTACCTGCTGATCGAGGCAATGAGGTAACGGACGAAGTGCTCGATGGGCCGGGCTCGATCATCTACGATGAGGCGGAAAACCGCCTACATACATCGCGGGGCATACTCGCTCTTCTGCTCGGAGGTAGGGGATACGGGAAAGGCTAAGGAGCTTTGAGGTTTAGATACATCTGCTCAGAGTGCGGTAGTTCCTACAATATCTCCCCTCGAATCCTGGTCTGTCCTGTTTGCTCCCAGAAGCAGCAACCATACAAACCTCTTCGCGGAATCCTGGAAGTCTATATGGAGGTGGACGGGACTGTCCGGAGCCAAGCTATCCCCGATATCCACGACTGTCTTCCCGTAGAGCGAAAATATTTCCCGCCGATACCGGTAGGTCACACCCCTCTCTGGAAGCCCCTCAACCTACGCGAAATAACGGGATTCCCTCACCTCTACATAAAAGACGATACCCTCAACCCAACGGGATCTCTAAAAGATCGAGCCTCCTACCTCGTCGCTGCCTTTGCCCTCAAACACGGCATTCGTCGCATCGTGGTAGCCTCCACGGGAAACGCAGCATCCTCCATGGCAGGAGTCGGCGCTGCGGCGGGATTGGAGGTGACAATATTCATGCCCCGATCCGCCCCGCCCGCTAAGCTCGTTCAGGCGCTGCAGTATGGGGCGGAGGTGATCCGCGTGGACGGTAACTACGACGACGCTTACGACCGTTCCCTGGAGTACTCTGCATCGTGGAACGGTTTGGATGAAATCTCGGGTGAAACCTCGGATGAAATCTCGGACGAAGTCTCGGGTGAAGCCATGGACGAAGCCTCGTCTAAAGATTCGGACGTAGTCTCGGGCAAAACATTCGCCCTGAGCCGAAACACCGGCTACAATCCTCTTACCATCGAAGGCAAAAAGACGGTGAGTTTCGAGATCTGCTCTCAGTTGGGACAGGCCGTGGACTATCTTTTTGTTCCCACCGGCGACGGGGTGATACTGAGTGGGGTTTACAAAGGCTTCAGGGATCTCCTAAAGCTTGGCGCTATCCGCCGGATTCCGACTATCTATGCGGTGCAGGCCGAGGGAAGCCAGGCCTTATCAAGAGCGCTGGAATCCGGAGGTTTTAGAGACGCTCCGGTGTCTTCAGCCACGATCGCGGATTCGATCGCCGTAGATGTGCCCCGAGCCGGCTTCTACGCCCTCAAGCAGCTTCGATCCCACAACGGTCGATCCGTCATCGTTTCCGATGCCGCCATCATCGAAGCCCAGAAGCTGCTCTCCTCGTCGACGGGGCTCTTTGCCGAGCCCGCTGCATCGGCGGCGCTGGCCGGATATCTGGAAGTCAAAGATGATCTGTCCCGTGATGCCAGAGTGGTTCTACTCATAACGGGAAACGGGCTTAAGGACATAGCCAGCGCCGAGAGGGGTTTAAAGATGCCATGTTCGTAGACCTCTCGAGTTTGGCCTTGATCCTTAGAGCGGCATTCTCGTCCAGGTGGCGCTCTCCCAGGCGAACCGGCTTCGCTATTCTCTGCCTCTCTGCGATGGCGGCTTTTTATCTCTTCAACAGTTTGATGCGCTTTCTCGATGAGCTCTTCTTTCCAGGTTATCACAGAGTTGAAATCCGCCCTCCCCTCTTTATTGTGGCTAATCCCAGGAGCGGCACGACTCTGCTTCATCGCCTCATCAGTATGGATGAGTCTCGGTTCACCACCTTCAGGCTCTACCACACACTCTTCCCCTCTGTCTCTATCTCCAAGCTGGCAAGCCTCTTTACGAAAGAGCATCCCACGGCATCAGAGGAGGTAGCGCTGGGAGGTCCATTCGGCAGGCTGACAAGGTGGTTGAAAGACCAC
Source organism: uncultured Spirochaetales bacterium (assembly GCA_964561715.1). Lineage (GTDB taxonomy): Bacteria > Spirochaetota > Spirochaetia > SZUA-6 > CAZLRN01 > CAZLRN01. The sequence continues at coordinate 21,926 of CAZLRN010000006.1, read as the reverse complement.
GTTTTTGTCCGCTGGAAGGGCATACATTTCGTCGGCCTCGCCACCCGCGAGGAGGACGAGGCGCTTATGTTCTTCACGTTCGCCAGCGGTTCGATTTATATCGTCTTCCCCTTTTTCGACGAAGTTCCTAATCCGTGCTTCGCAGACCGCCTCCCTGCACACAGGCGAAAGGCTCTATCACGTTACTACAGAAACTGCGTTCAAAGGTTTCTCTACGCCACGGGCATCGATAAGACATTTCTCATGAAAAGCGTCTTCTACATCGGAAGAATGAGGCTCATGCACGAAGCCTTTCCCGAGGCGCGGGTAGTCTATCTGATCCGTAATCCACTGAAGACCCTTCCGTCATTTGTGAGCATGTTCACAGCTCTGTTCTGGAAGCTCCATTCACCGGAGATTCCCGAGAACTCGGATCAGTATCGCCAGTGGGCCAGATTGGGAATCGATTATTACAGGTACTTCCAGCAAAACCGGCATCTCCTTGGCGAAACTCACCTGTTGGAGTTCCGATACGAGGATCTGATCAAAGATCCAAAAGAAGCGGTCATCAGAATCTACAGACGCTTCGGCCTGGATATCAGCCGGAAACATCTTGATCAATTAAGGCAAAAAACGGAGTCCCAGCAGAGATACAGGAGCGCCCACAACTACTCACTGGAGCAATACGGTCTGGAGCGCAAAGAAATTGAGAGAGAGCTGAAAAGGATCTTCGAATCTTACAGGTTCGGGACCGAAAATCGAAATCCAGAAACATTTGGGAGGCCCAGATGAACAAATCAAAGGTTGCCGTCATCGATTGTCACTCCTATGACGACGACGCCGTGCTGAATGCTGTCGAAGAGGGCGTTGAGCTTCTCGGAGGCGCGAAGCAGTTCCTCTCATCGGGAGAAAAGACTCTTCTCAAGCCAAATGTTCTTCGAGGAGCCGATCCCGATCTCTGCATCAGCACCCATCCCTCTGTCCTCAAGGCTGTGACCAGAGTTTTTCGAGGCGTCTGCTCGGATATCACCTACGGTGACTCTCCCGGTTCCGATGGTGTAGCCGCCCACATGAGAAACTCTCGGCTGGCTTCCGCCGCAGACGAGCTCGAGCTCCCCCTCGCCGATTTCGAAGGCGGACGAGAAATAACCTTCAGGGGATCTCCCTTCACGAAGAAGTTCCTGCTGGCCAACGGAGTGATCGAAAGTGATGCTCTGATCAGTCTCAGCAAAATGAAGACTCACATGCTCACGCGCATAACGGGAGCCGTCAAAAACCAGTTCGGCTGCATACCGGGTAACGCCAAAAAAGGATACCACATCAAGATGCCGGATTCCTTCGAGTTTTCCAAAATGCTGGTTTCTCTGACCTTGGTTCTTGCGCCGAGGCTCTACATCATGGACGGCATCATGGCCATGGAGGGCAATGGGCCGGGAGGCGGTGATCCCGTGGCAATGAATGTGCTTCTCTTCTCGCAGGACCCGGTGGCTCTCGATGCCGCCATGTGCATGCTTCTGGAGCTTTCTCCCGAATACGTACCCACCATGAAGCCCGGCAGGGAATGGGGCCTTGGCACCTATAAAGCCGAGGAGATCGAGTTTGTTGGAGACAGCATCGATCGCCTTCGCAACGGAGACTTCCACATCCAGCGTGGTCCCCTGAAAAATCCCATTCCCCGTGGAATCGTGTCATTCATCAAGAATATCATTACCACGCGCCCGGTCATCGACGAGAGTAAATGTGTTGCCTGCGGTGTCTGTGTAGAAGCATGCCCCGTGAGCCCGAAAGCCGTCGACTGGCACGGAGGAAGAAAAAACGGACCTCCCTCCTACCGCTACGGTCGATGCATCCGCTGTTTCTGCTGTCAGGAGCTCTGTCCCGAGGCTGCCATCTCCGTGAAACCGGGGCTCTTTCATCCCTTTGGCAGGACGTGATATTTCTCTGATAAGGCGACCTCAATTGATCGAAGATCCCAATCCTCCTATACTCTGAACGTGTCGAGAGCGACCGCTACCGGACTGACAAGCTTCTATGACATGTCTCCCAGCCAGCGAGATGATTTGCTGCTTGAGGAAATCCGTTCTCAGCACCATTGGCACTATGAACGAAACAGGGCATACAGATCGACTCTTTTACTTCGAGGAGTGGGTCCGGAGATTTCCGAGGATCATCTTCACCGCCTGCTCCGTGTAAGCGCTATCTCTTTCAAGAGCTATATAGAGCAGCTCGGAACTCCGTTTCCCCAGGACCGGCCTAGGAAGTTTGTGCAGTGGATCCTCGAGCAGATCTCCATTCCACCGTGCGAAACGGCACCGCTCTCCAGAGTGGCCAAGATGCTTCGGGCAAATCTCCGCACAGTACGACCGGGCTATCGAAATCTCGAAGCCCTTCTCTGTGACGTCGAGCGCCTTTTCGAGGAGGCTGGCATCGAGATCGTGACTAGCAGCGGTACCTCGGGAAAGGCGGCCATCCTCCTGCGGGACAGCTCTTCGAAGCGCGCCGCCACCGAAGCCTATTTTACCGCCATCGAACACGCCTGGGGTATCGGATCCGATCATAATCTGATTTTTGTGATGCCCCATCAAACCCGGGTAGCAATGGCGCGAATCGCCCGAATGGCGACCCATGAGCTCGGATGGGCAGAGCGAAACCGGATCATCTACACCATGCCCTTCAGCGCAACCCCGGACATCATCAGGATAAGGACGGGGCGCCTCTTTCGCACAGGATTCAAAGGTATAGTAGAGCAATCCGTCCTGCACCCCTTCTTGGAATGGGCTAACGAGAGGCTTGCTGAGAAAAAATACGTGCAGGCCACTGTTGGCGCTCTCGAGCAGTACGCGACAATGGGCAAACCCCTTCTCTTGCTTGGCGGGCTGGTTCAGCTTGACAGCATATCCCGGTTTATCTCCGATCGGGGGGGGATGTCACTCCCCAAGGGCAGCCGTATCGCAACGGGCGGAGGGATGAAACAGCTCTACTGGCGGACGCCTGCTGAAATCCGATCAGATCTGGAGAAGGCCTTTAGCGATCCCGATGGAGCAGCCGTTGCAGTCACGGACATTTACGGAATGGCCGAGGGCAACT
>CAZLRN010000006.1:0-18760 GCA_964561715.1 uncultured Spirochaetales bacterium | reverse complement strand
CCCGATGGAGCAGCCGTTGCAGTCACGGACATTTACGGAATGGCCGAGGGCAACTATCACCTGCCGCCATGGCTCTACGTAGCCGTAATGGATGACGATGACAATCCACTGGCAGGCAGCGATGTTACGGGCTTTCTGGCTTTCTGGGATCCTTTTGGAGGGGGGAGCATCTATCCCCCCTTTTTCCAAACCGCCGATCGCGTCAGACTGATCAACCCCAATCGCTACTACGATCCACAAAAGGTCTGTGACTGCGGCGATACGACCTCGTACATCAAGCGAGAGTCGATCCAGCGCGTGGATCTGATGGAGGAGGCAGGTTGTGGCGCCACGATTTGACGTGCTGGATGGTTACTGGGTTCCATCGCATCTGCGCTTTCTCTTGCGGGATGTCGAGTGGGAAATCTACGGGGTGCCCCACGAGGTTCGCCACGGCCCCGCTGATTTAAGCTCGACCGAATCGGGTTTGGCCACCGCCGCTGGAGGCTTCGAAGGTATCAGAGCACGCTGGCCTATTCTGAAGGAAGAGCATTGGAGGAGGCTACTGAATGAGCTTCGAAGCGCGAGGAATCCTAAGGCCTCGACTCGGCCTCCAGGCGGAGGAGATCTGCTCACACGCTGGCAAGCGGCATGGTCTCAGCTTCCCAAGCTGCTTATGAACCAGATCGATATGCTCAAAGGCGTGTCTGCTTACACGGGCTTTTCGGCGGAAATGTTCGTCCAGGCATTCTCGATGGATGGCTTTTTCGACATCTCTCGACTCGCCGAGTTCCGGGAGAATCCCCCCGCTTGGTCTGCAGCAAGACGGTGGACTCCCATGCCCGGCAAACTCTCCGGTCTCTGTCGTTTTTTCCCGAATCGTCTCAGCGATCGCTGGGCGGCAGGCATGAGGTCCACAAAGCCTATATTCGCGCCGCTCCCACCGGTCAAACTGGGCTTGGGAATCGCTGCGGGAAATGTTCCCGGCAATGGTCTCATGCTTGCCCTGCTCCTGCATATCAGCAACGAACTGCGGGTGGGCGGAAGAGGCCGCGCCGCTGCAGAGAAAGGGTCAGCATCGTACGAAACCGGAGCTTCATCCGAAGTAGGAGCTTCGTATGAAGCAGGAGTTTCATTTGGAGTTGACTCTCCGCCGGTTGTTCTGGTTCGAAATAGCCGCCAGGCTCCCATTTTGGCCCCCTGGGTGCTCTCTGCAATCGAAACCATCGATCCTGAGCTCGTCTCTACAATAGCAATGCTTATCTGGGATTACGAAGACAGAGAGATCCAACAAGAGCTACTGGGCCACGCTGATCTCGTGATCGCAGCGGCAGGTGATCCAACGATCGCCAGCATAAAAGATCAGCTAAACTCTCTAGGAGCAAGACCTCGTTTTCACGCCCATGGGCACAAGGTGAGCTTCGACCTTATCGGCAGAGAAGCCCTGGAGGGCGATCTATCTGCGACAGCACACCTCTCCGCATTGGATTCAATTCTGTGGGACCAGTACGGATGTCTGAGCGCCCGAATTCACTTTGTCGAGACCGGCGGCTCGAAATCCTTCGCGGAATACGGCCAGGCACTCACGGAACAGATGCGCCAGCTCAGCGAGCGCCTCAAGCGAGGCGTTGCGCCGCTGCGGTTTCTTCACCGAGCCTATGAGACCTACAAGTTGCTGGAACCGGGCGAGAAGGTGCGAGTCTACTCAGATTACGCGGACGATTTTCTCGTCGTTTGCGACAATCGAGAGTGGAATCCCTATCTCCTGCGGGAGACGGTGAACCGCTGCACCGGTCGTGTGATCGTAGTGAGACCTGTTAGCCGCCTAGAGCAAGTGCCCCTACAATACCTGAGCAGGATTCCATCGGAAAACCTGCAAACCCTCGGTGTCGCCTGCGGTCCAGACCGTGTTCGCGAGCTGGCGCAGCGAGCCGCTGCCTGCGGTGTGACGGCAATTCGCCGTCTCGGCCGCGCAGCCTTTCCCCGACTAGCCTACTCGTGGGATGGGTACCTTCCCCTCGACCTTAGCAATGATCGTAGCCCAGGTTACTTTTGCACTGTGGAGGAGGTTGATCTACTGGATCAAATCCGTATATAAGTGAAATCCAAGGAGATGAGATGGAATTCGAATCAATGCATTTTTCGGCTCTCAACGACGCTAATATGGAGGTAACCATCGGAGGCTACTACTTCAAATCCGATCCCTCAAAACTCGTCATAACCGTGGATGGGCTCCTCAATACAGATAATGCGGACAATTTCAGGGAGGCGGTCGTCAATACCCTGAAAGAGACTGAAGGTGTCAAAACCGCTGCCTTTGATTTAAGCAGGCTGAGCTATGTCTCCTCGACGGGAATCGGCTCTTTTACAGTCCTGCAAACCGAAGCAAAAAAAATCGGAATCTCCATCCGCCTCTTCGGGATCACGGAAAAGGTGCAGTCCATTTTTGACAGCCTCGGTTTTACGAGCTTCTTTGTCATCAAATCATCGGTGCAGGAGGCTTTCTAGACTTCTGCCATGTTGCGCCTTCCGCTTTTTCCCTTAGGTGTGGTACTGCTTCCGAGTATGCCTCTTCCGCTACACATCTTCGAAGCACGCTACAAAACGATGATCGGAATGTGCATCGAGGAAGAATCGGAGTTTGGCGTCGTTTACTACGATGGAAGCCTCCTGAGCAAAAAGGGGTGCACCGCCAAAATCAAAGAGGTTCTAAGACGATACGAAGACGGCCGAATGGATATTTTGACTATCGGGCAACGGCGTTTCACGATCGAGGCTCGTTATGACGAAAAGCCCTATCTTGAAGCCGATGTAAGCTTTTTCGCCGACCAGGAAGAGCCTCTAGACGATAGCGTGGCAGACCTGGTAGAGAGGGGAATTTCTAAGCTAAGCGAGCTCGCTCGACTGGGGGAGAGAGAGCTCGATACAAAGGCGCTTAAACGACTCGGTCTGTCCGTGATCTCCTTTGTGATTGCCGGGAACGACGAGTTCACCATGGCAGAGAAACAACAATTCCTGGAGATGACCTCGACAAAACAGCGGCTAGAAAAAGGAATCGTCTCGCTGGATATTCTGATCGAAAGGGTCAGAGCCAGCGCTGCCATTAACAAGCTCATCGGTGGAAACGGCCACTTCCACGATTTCTTCGAGAAATAGTCGGCTTTGCCGGCTTTATCAAGCTCACTTCTGTAACAGCTCTCTCAGGTGCTGATTCGTACGAGCTGTTTCCCCCTGTTTCTTCCCTGCAGCATTCCGATAAAGGCTTCGGGAGCCTTCTCCAGTCCGTCGGCTATATCCTCGCGGTAGACTATCTTGCCCTCGGAGAGCCATTGAGCCAGAGCTCGAAGCCCTTCATCGTATCTCTCTGTAAAATCGCTGACAAGAAATCCCTCCACCCTCGCCCGCTTTGCGATGAGCTGCCAAAGAAAACGAGGCCCCAATTCGGGGCGGGTCAGGTTGTACTGAGATATCTGGCCGCAGACCACGACCCGAGCCCCGACGTTAATGAGGCGGAATACGGCATCGGTTACGGCTCCCCCTACGTTGTCAAAGTAAAGGTCGATTCCCGTCGAACCCACTTCAGAACAGGCTGACCTGAGTCTGCGGTAATAGTTCTTTACCGTTTTGTAATCGAAGGCCTCGTCGAATCCTAGCTCGTCCCTTATGTACTGCACTTTGGCTTCGGATCCGGCAACGCCTATGACGGGGCACTGCTCGAGCTTGGCAATCTGACCGACCGTGGATCCCACGGCTCCGGCTGCCGAGGTCACGACCACACAATCGCCTGATCTCAGCTGCCCAATCTCCAAAAGCCCGAAGTAGGCGGTTAGGCCCGTCATTCCCAGAATACCGAGAGCCGTTGAGATAGGGGCAAGGTCGGGATCGACCCTCCTGACCCCCTGCCCATCAGAGACGGCATACTGCTGCCATCCGAAGCTCCCTACCACAATTTCACCGCTCTTGAATCCTGAATGCCTCGATTCGACGATCTCTCCCACAACGCCACCAATCATAACCTCTCCCAATTGGACGGAGGAGGCATACGATGGGCCCTCGTTCATCCGGCCCCGTTGATACGGATCAAGGGAGAGGTAGAGGGCCTTTACGAGAAACTCCCCGTCCTCGGGCTCGGGAATGGGAGCCTCTACGAGCTCGAAGTCGGAGAGCTTGGGGAATCCCATAGGCCTTGCAGCCAGAACGATCTTTCTATTCTTTTTAATAGTACTCGCCCCCCCGATAACGCTACCACTTAAGACTTCACGTCTGCAAGAGCGGATGAAGATCGCTTGGGTTTGAGTAGGCTTCGTATATCCTGCCCGATGAGATAGAGAGAGGGCACAAGGAGCAGAGTCAGGGGAGTTGCAAAGAGCAGCCCGTATCCCAGCACTAGGGCCATGGGAGCCATATAAAGATCATGGCCTCCCAGCCCATAGGCCAGCGGAAGCATACCCGCCGCAGTTGTCAGCGTCGTGAGCACGATCGCCCGCAATCGATCCGCCGTACCCTTTGAAACCAATCTCCTCATCCGCTCTCTGGAAATGGATTTCGTCTGCTCTTTCAGTTGACTTCGCAGCGCGTTTAGATGACTGACGAGAACCAGAGAATCATTCACCACGACGCCGGCGAGCCCGATCATTCCGACCAAAGCCAGAAATCCCAGCGGCTCTCTGTGCAGAGCCAGCGTTATGACCACCCCGATGAAACCGAATGGCACGGCAACAAGCACCAGCAGCGGCTGGGTGAAAGAATCGAAGAGCAATACCAGCAGGAAGTAAATCGCCAATAGGGCGATCAGAAGCGTGATGGAGAGCTGGGCCATAGCGCGCTCACTTTCCTGCACCTCCCCCGCAACGGCTATTTGAGTATCAGGATAGTCTCGCGCCAGATCGAAGTGGGCTAAAACGTCCGAGCATACTTCGAGGGGGGTTGTAACGTCGGTATCCACATCAGCCGTCACCGTAACTGCTCTTTCGCCCTGATAGTGGTGCAGGGCATTGGGTCCGGGGCCTGTTCGCAGGCGGGCGACTCTCTCGAGGGCGATCAGACGTCCTTCGGAGTTGGGAATCAGCAAGCCCCGGAGCAGTCGTTCGGAGCTGCGCACATTCTTCTGCAGGCGCACGCGAAACTGCAGATCCTCATCGCCGTCCCTCATAGAGGTGACGACCTCTCCGTCGTAGGCGGCCCTTACACTTCGAGCCACATCCGCAGCTGTGAGGCCAAATCGCGCCAGCTGTGAGTAATCGATCTCGATGGCCAGTTGATCTTTTCCTCGAATGTCATCCCGATTGACATCCTTCACCCCTTTGTAGTCGACGAGAAAGGCCTGAACCCGGTCAGCAAGCCTGCTGCGTTGAGCGTCATCGGATCCCACGATTTTCAGATTGATGGGTTTGCCCACCGGAGGTCCTCCCGCATCGACATCAAAGATGATCTGCTCGAATCCCTCCAATCGATCGGTCTGGCTCCGGATATCCTCGATGATCTGATCGGCGTTCCGTCTTCTTTCGGAAAAGGGTGTGAGGCGGACAATGACCATACCATAGTTCTCAGCCTGCCCAATAGGGGGCCAGCCTGCTGTTCCAATTCGGGTGATGTAGCTCTCCAGCTCTTCGGGGGGGAGGCTTCTTACGATCCCTTCGATTTCCTGGACCTTCTCGAGTGTGGCTTCCAGCGAGGATCCCATCGGTAGCTCCAGATTTACAAAAAAACGATCGGCCCCCTTTGTAGGAAAGAGAACAAAATCCATACGCTCTAAAGCCCACCAGACCGCCACAACGAGGACAATGAAAAAGACGGCTACCATGAGGTATCTGGCTTTGAGAAGAAAATAGCTCACCTTCTGATAGAAGGATTGCAGGCCTACAAACCAGCGACGAATCAGCTTGCGATGTCCCTCTCTTGTGGGGCTTCTTTCCCCTCCGTTGGGATGCTTTCCCGTTCCCAAGGAACGCTTCGTTCCTAAGGAACGCTTCGTTCCTAAGGAACGACGCTCCATTCCCTTCACGAGGTGAGCCGGTAGAGCAACAACGGATTCTGAGAGGGATATAAGAAGCGCCAGACTCACGGTAAGGGGAATCACGGATACAAACTGCCCCATGGTGCCTTTGATGAACAGCAGCGGCAAAAAGGCAAGGATCGTAGTCAGAACGGTCGCGAGCACGGGGGAGAAAACCTCACCAAGCCCTTCCACCGCCGCGCGAAGAGGAGCTTTTCCCATCTCTCTGTGCCGGGCGATGTTGTCCGAGATGATGATTCCATCATCGACAATGATTCCAATCACGAGAATCAGCGAGGTCAGCGTGACGCTGTCGAGAAAGCCGCCGAAGGCCGGCAAAAAAATGCAGGTGCCAAGAACGGCGACAGGTATCCCCAATGCGACCCAAAATGCTGTTCGCCAATTGAGAAAGACTGTGAGAAGTAGCAGAACGAGCAAAAGCCCTACCGCTCCATTGGAAAGTACAGTGCGAAAACGATTCTCAACGTAGGGGGCGACCTCGCTGGCGTAGCTGATCGCGAGAGCTCCAAAACGGAGAGAGGTCTCGCGCTCCGAGACAAAGAAAGTCCCGATCTCATCCAGCAAGCCCCATTGCGCTTCTGATCTTTCGGTGGAGCCGTCTCGATCGAGCGCCTCATCTTGTATCAGTCTTTTGATCGCCGCAGCTGTTCGAATAGCGTCGGCTTTCTCCTTCTTGTAGACGAGGAAGGAAATGGCCTTCACGCCGTTGACACGCGAGAGGATCGATTCCTCCTCGAAATCCTCCCGAACCACCGCCAGATCTCTCACTCGGATCTGGGGCCCGTCAAAGCTGGAACGTACTATGACATCTCCGACCTCGGCGGGGCTCTTGAATTGTGCAAGGGTCACGACGTTTTTCTCGCTGCTAAAGGATTCGAAGGTTCCACCCGTTTGGCGAACGTTGCTATCAGATATAGACCGGATAATCTGTCTGAGGGGAATCTGATAGAAGCGAAGCGCCTCGTGGGAAACCTCGACCTCAACCTCCTTTGCTCGATATCCGTTGCTCAGAGTGCCCGACACCCCCTCGACGCTCAGAAGCATTTTCTTGAGCCGCTTGGCCTGTCTTCGCAGCTCGGCGTAAGGTACGTCACCTGATATCCCGATTTCCATCAGCGGTACGTTGTCTGTTGATAGCTCGTCAACCTCGGGCTTCTTGGTCACCTCTGGCGGAAGGTCCGTCACGCCACCTACGGCCTCTCGCACATTCTGCTTAATCGCATCAGGGTTTCGGGCATCGGGGTCCAAGGAAATCGTGATTTCTGAATGATTCTCAAAAGAGGCGGATACGATCCAATCAATGCCTTCGACCGATTTGAGGGCATCTTCGATTCTGTTGGTTACATTGAGCTCCACGTCTACCGGGGAGGCACCGGGGTAATCGGTTCTTACATCGATCTGAGCCAGATCCACATACGGGAAAATATCACGGCGAAGTGTGTGAACCGAATAGGCACCGAGCAGCAGAACCATAGCGGTCAGCAGCGTGCCGAGCTTGTGACGGGCGGCAAAGAACTCGAATATCTTTCTCATTTATGCGCCCTCATCATTCTGTTTGACTCATCTGTTTCGACGAATACATGAATCAATGGATTCAAACGTCTATTTTAAGCAGTTGATTTAATCTGTTGCTTAATATATCCCCTCTTTGTTCGCCTGTCAAGATTTCCCTGAAAAAAGCCTATTTTTTTTCGGGGGCAAACCAGGGATCTTCGATCAGCTCTTGGATATAGGATGTTCTGAGATTTTGATCACCGAAACCCACGCCCACAAGGTCTCGAAAGAGATCCGGGACCAGGATCGGGAAGAGTATGGAACACGCGAATCGCACGACGCCCAGCTTCAGCTTCTCCTCCGATCTCCTGGGCAGATTCTCCCTCATACTGGCCAGAAGCCTGCCCAGCACCCTGTTGAGCTTTGCCACAAAGACGCCGTCGTATCGGTCATGGGTGAATGTTTCGTAGAGGTGAGCCTTCGAGATACGGGGCCAGCGTAGGCCTCCCTCCAGAAGATAGGTGCAAAACTCCCGAAGGTTTTCCTTGAAGGGTCTATCGGTTTTTTTCAGGGTCTCTTCGATGTCCATGAGGAAATGCTCTGCGGTTCTTGTCAGGACCTCGTCCAGAAGCGCCTCCTTGGTTCTGAAGTAATAGTTGATCGCCGCGCTGTTGACGCCCGCCTGCTTTGCGATGCTTCGGGTCGTCACATCCTGAATACCCTCCTGTTCGACACACTCGATGGCAGCTTCCAGTATCCTATCACGCACTTCGGACATAAGAGCCCTCCCCTATTGTTTGTATGATTAAACCAACTGCTTTAATCATAAGCTTATTATAAGGAGTAAAAAAGGGCAAAAACCATCGCCGAAAACAGCTAAAGCCTCAGGCAACGGGGCCTCATTTTTATCTTGACGTATTTCGTTGGTTGCCGGTATGCTAAGATCACTTATTTTTTATCTAAAATGTAGGAGGCTTTCGTATGAAACGCACAGTCGCCATGTTTTTCATCGCACTTATAGCAGTGGCCTTCGACCTGGTTTCCTGCGGCCCGCAAAAGGAGGCCGCGCCCAAGGCAGAAGCCGAAAAAGAGGAAACCGCCAAAAAGGTTGGGCGATTGCAGCTTATAAAGGATCGCGGCAAAATTATCGTTGGCTGTAATGCCGAATTGCCGGGATTCGGCTACCTCAATCCCGATGGCAACTTCGAGGGATTCGACATAGACTTCGGCAAAGCTCTGGCCGCAGCAATTTTTGGGGACATCTCCAAAATCGAATTCCGCCCTCTCACTGCAGCTGAGCGGCTTCCAGCCCTGCAGACCGGGGAGATCGACGTCCTAATCCGTAATACAACCTGGACTCTGACCCGGGATACCGCAAATGAGCTGGATTGGGCGGCGGTCACGTTTTACGATGGCCAGGGCATGATGGTGAGAAAGGCAAAGGGCTGGAAGGGCCTCGAGGACATGAAGGGGGCCACAGTGTCCTGCACAACAGGTACAACGACGGAGATGAACCTGGCAGACGCCTTCCGGTCCAGAGGAATCGAGTACAAGCCTCTGCTCTTCGAGAGCACCCAGGACACCAATACGGCCTACGAAGAGGGGCGCGCGGACGCCGAAACATCCGACAAATCCCAGCTTGCAGCGCTTCGCTCAGCAATGGCCAATCCGGATGAACACGTGATCCTCGACGTGACAATGTCCAAAGAGCCTCTCGGACCGCTGACAGCCCACGGAGACAACCAATGGAACGACGTCGTAAGATGGGTTGTTTGGGGCATGATGCAGGCCGAGGAGTCAGGGGTGGATTCGAAGAACGTCGACGCGATGATGAGCAGTGAAGACCCGACCATCCAGAGGCTGCTCGGCGTCAGTGGTGAACTCGGGACAAGCCTGGGACTTCCCAACGACTTCATGGTCAAAGTGCTCAAAGAGGTCGGCAACTATGCAGAGGTGTACGATCGGCATCTAGGTCCCAATGCAATCAACATCCCCAGGGGACCCAACAAGCTCTGGAAGGACGGCGGACTTCTCTACCCAATGGCGTTCCGCTAGAATTAAGGCAAGCACCAACAGCTCATATAGCACGGCCCGGCTGAAGCTTCGCTCTCAGCCGGGCTACAGTATCTTGATGAGGTTTCCGTGAGCGCGCAAACAGCCAAAGTCGAGACACAGACAAAAGTGCCCTTTTGGCGTAACGAGCGTGTGCTCAAGGTTCTGGCTCAGATCGTCTTCACCGCCCTGGTGATCGCCCTGATAGGCTGGGCCGTCTCCAATTATCTCGAGAGAGGCCTTACGTTCAACTTTGGCTTCCTCAGAGAAGAGGCCAGTTTCGATTTGGCGGAGGGGATCAAATTCAAACCCACCGATTGCTACGCCAGGGCATTTCTCGTTGGTGTCGTCAACACGCTTCGGATCGCCCTGTTGGGGATCGTGCTTTCGACTCTACTGGGCCTCGTAGCCGGTGTAGCCCGGCTCTCCAGCAACTGGCTGGTAAGCAAGATCGCCAGCGTCTATATCGAGGTTGTCAGAAATACACCGCTGCTCGTTCAGCTCTTCTTCTTCTACTTTGCCGTTATCATGAAGCTTCCCCAGATCGAAAACTCCATTGTCCTGCCCGGGCCGATCTATCTCAGCAATCGCGGAATCGCATTGCCTTGGCTTTCGGCAACCGACTCGTTTGCCCTATGGTGGCCTTTTCTCATCGTTGCGCTTCTGGGCTCTGGGGCGTTGATCATCGTCCGTAGAAGAAGTGCACTCCGCTATGGACGCCCGAATCCGGGACTTATCTGGATAACGATCCCCCTCTTTCTCGTACCGCTGCTGGGATGGTTGATCGTGCCAGACCATCCACTGGTTGCGAATCTTCCCAGAATGGTTTCCACGGCAAGCGGTATTCTACGGGTAGAGGGCGGCACCGAGCTCTCCTCAGAGTTCACTGCCCTGCTCCTAGGCCTGGTGATCTACACTGGAGCCTACATAGCCGAAGTAGTGAGAGCAGGAATACTGGCCGTGCCGAAAGGGCAAATCGAGGCGGCGAGGGCTCAGGGCTTCACCAGACGCCAGATCCTCAGGCTTATCGTTCTTCCCCAGTCGCTTCGGGTGATCATACCGCCGTTGATCAGCCAGTACCTCAACCTTACGAAGAACTCGAGCCTGGCAATTGGAATAGGCTTCCTGGACCTCTACGCCGTATCCCAGACTATGCTCAATCAATCGGGACGAGTAGTCGAGGTCTTTCTCATGATCATGGCAAGCTACCTGTCGATCAGCCTCACGATCTCTCTGATCATGAATATCGTTAACAGGCATTTCCAAATCGTGGAGCGCTAGACATGGATGCAGAACTGGAAATTGTAAAGCCACCGCGCACCGAAATCGGGTTGATCGGCTGGCTCAAGAAGAACCTCTTCAGCAGCTGGTACAATATCCTTCTGACCATCACAGCCGGGGCTTTCACCTTTTTCGCTCTTCGAGCAATTCTGACCTGGGTGTTCCGAGACGCCAAATGGGATGTCGTTACAACCAACATCAAGGTCTTTTTGATCGGCCGCTACCCAATCGGAGAAGCCTGGCGCGTGCTTGTATGTGTGGGGATCGTTGCGGTATTGACGGCGATCACCTGGTTCGTCTGGCGATTAAAGAGAAACGAACTTCGAAGGTGGGTCGTGATCGCGTGGCTTGCGTCCTTTCCACTCATAGGAGTCATCCTGAGGGGGTTCACCGAAGGGAGCAGTTTTCTGCCGTTGATATCTGTGGAGCTGTGGAGCGGATTGCTCTTGACACTCGTCCTCGCGATTGTGGGAATTGTAGCCTCCTTTCCGTTGGGAGTCTTGCTGGCTCTAGGACGGCGAAGCAAACTTCCCGCCGCCAGAGTCATCTGCACGGTTTATATCGAAACAATAAGGGGTGTGCCTCTTATCAGTGTTCTCTTTATGAGCCAGTTGATGCTGCCGCTCTTCCTACCTCCCGAGATCCGTCTCACAACGGTTATGCGCGCCCTTACGGGTATCACACTGTTCAGCGCAGCCTATACGGCGGAAAATATCCGGGGCGGATTGGCCTCCATTCCCATCGGACAGTACGACGCCGCCCAGGCTCTAGGCCTTAACAAGGTGCTCGAAACGATCCTCATTGTACTTCCCCAAGCATTGCGGGCCGTTATTCCAGCTATCGTCGGCCAATTCATCAGCCTTTTCAAGGACACAACCCTCGTTGTTATCGTCGGGCTATTGGATGTTCTCGGAATCGCCAAGTCAGTGACGGGTCAACGTCAATTTATCGGACGCCATATGGAAGTGTATTTTTTTGCTGCCCTGCTCTTCTTCGTCTGCTGCTACCTTATGTCGTTCGCGAGCCGGCGCCTAGAAAAAAAGCTAGGCGTTGGAGAGAGATAGGATACCAATGAATCAAAGCAGTTCCGATTCGAGCGCACACATCATCCTCTGTGAAGACGTGCACAAATGGTTTGGCGACTTCCACGTGCTTAAGGGTGTTAACATGGCCGTCAAACGCGGCGAAGTCGTTGTCGTCTGCGGGCCGTCGGGAAGCGGCAAATCGACATTCATACGGACAATCAATCGACTGGAAGAGCATCAACGTGGGAAAATCACCGTCGATGGAATCGAGCTTACAAACGATCTGAGAAACATACACGCCATTCAGCGGGAAATCGGAATGGTATTTCAGCAGTTTAATCTCTTTCCCCATCTCAAAGCTATTGATAACGTTACTCTCGCCCCTATATGGGTGCGCAGATGGACAAAAAAGGATGCCATAAAAATTGCGATGGAGCTCCTGGAGCGTGTCGGTATTCCCGAACAGGCCAACAAGTATCCCGGTCAACTCTCCGGCGGTCAGCAGCAGCGACTAGCGATCGCCCGAGCCCTGGCTATGCAGCCCAAGATCATGCTATTCGACGAACCAACCTCTGCCCTAGATCCCGAGATGATCAAGGAGGTTCTCGACGTCATGGTAGAGCTGGCTCTCTCCGGGATGACCATGATCGTCGTAACCCACGAAATGGGATTTGCCAAACAGGTGGCCCATCGCATCTGCTTCTTCGATGACGGCAACATCGTCGAAGAGAACGTGCCGGAAGAGTTTTTCAAAAATCCTCGTGAGGATCGGACCAAAAAGTTCCTGAGCCAGATTTTGATTCACTGATCTGAACTTGGCTCTCACGGTCACAGCTCTGCAGTTTACAAATTTCTTACAAATGTTTTACAATTTTCTGACCCCGCTTTTTCGTGGTGCGATAGGCTGTTGTTCAGGAACTAAATCCTAACAGCAAGGAGAGAAACCATGAAAAGACCTAAGAGCAGAGCAATTCTCATTTTGGCAGTCGCTGCCGCTCTTCTGTTACTTGGCTCAGCGGCGTTCGGTGATCGGGTTCTTCTCGATATATCGATCTCGAATCCCTACCTCCTGTCAAACCAGATGCACAAGTCATTCCTGAAAATCGGGCTCACAGGTTTTCGTCTCGCCACTGACCGAGAGCGCACTCCTGCCAACGTTTCCATCGTTCTCGACAGATCCGGATCTATGGAGGGCGAAAAGATCGAGAGAGCCAAAGAGGCGGCGATCATGGCACTGGACATGCTAGATGAAAGAGACATCGTGTCTGTGGTAACCTACTCTGACACCGTCTCGGTCCTCGTACCCGCTACCAGGGTATCGAACAGGAGAGATATTCGGCGCATGATTCGCTCAGTTTATGCCGATGGAAGCACTGCGCTCTTCGCGGGTGTCTGCAAGGGCTCCGATGAGGTGCGGAAGTTTTTCGACAGAAACAAGGTTAACCGGGTCATCCTGCTCTCCGACGGCCTGGCAAACGTCGGGCCCGACAGTCCGGCTGCTCTCGGAGATCTTGGCGCCTCCCTGGGTAGAGCGGGTATCTCCGTCACCACCATTGGACTGGGCCTCGGTTACAACGAAGACCTGATGGTGAAGCTGGCGCAGAAGAGCGACGGCAACCACGCCTTTGTCGAAAACTCCCGAGACCTTGCCCGGGTTTTCGAATACGAGTTCAACGACGTCCTTTCAGTTGTGGCACAGGACGTCGAGATCGAAATTCGCTGTCACAACGGAATTCGCCCTATCCGCGTGATTGGTCGAGAGGCTGACATCATCGGAAACCAGGTTATTGCATCGATCAACCAGCTCTACAGCGAGCAGCAAAAATACGTTCTCCTGGAAGTGGAGGTTATGCCGCAGGCCGATGGCACAAATCTGCGGGCTGCCGACGTTTCCGTAAAATATGCCAATATGGTTTCGAAGGCTACTGACACACTGTCTGGAATTGCAAACGTGGCCTTTACCAAGTCCAAACAGAAGGCTGAAGAAAGCGTCGACAGAGAAACGATGGAGGCAGCGGTTCTCCAGGTAGCCACGGAGCAGAGCGAAAAGGCTGTTCAGCTGCGTGACGAAGGGAAAATAGAAGAAGCGAAAGAGGTTCTGGAAGACAACGCCGAGTACCTCAGAGCAAACGCGGCTGCACTCGGCTCACAGCTTCTGGAGGACTACGGAGCCATAAACGAAGATGATGCGAGTAAAATGGAGAGCGAAGAAGAGTGGCAGGCAAGCCGGAAGCAGATGAGGGATAAGCAGTTCGAGAACAGGAGCCAGCAGAGCTACTAGAGTGAAAAAGAGGTTGATTGCAGTTTATCTGCTTATTATCCTGATCCCCCTGGCCCTGATTTCCTGGCTGGGGTGGAGGAATGTCAAGGATGAACAGGAACGCAATCGGCTCCGCCTCGAAGCGGTGCTTCTTGCCAGACTGAGAGACGTGGATGAGAGAATCCAAAGCCTCCTGCGAAAGCAGGAGGCTGCGTTTCTCCAGATGGCCGATATCTATGCGATGTCAGTTGACGAAATCCGGAGGATCGCCAGAAAGTCTCGTCTGGCAAAGCAGTTCTTCAAGATCGATCCGCAAAGGGGACTCCTCTACCCCGCGCCGGACGATATTCTGAGCTCCAAGGAACAAGAGTTTCTTCTGCGAACCAAAGGCCTGGACCTCTCGGCAAGCCTTTTCCAAAGGCCGAAAGAGACAGCAATCCCGCAAACGAGCTCATCGGGGTGGTACACATGGTTCTGGGGCGAAGGCATCAACTTCATTTTCTGGCAGTCCGTCGAATCCGGAGGCATACTGGGCATCGAAGTGGAGAGAGTCGCCCTGATTGCCGACATCGTGGCGTCCCTGCCGGACTCCGAGATTACACCCGATCAGTCGAAGGAAATTGAGCGCACCTCCAAAGCCACACAAGCACCTCAGGGTCGAATCGTGCTGCAGGACGTCAAGGGCAGCACCATCTATCAGTGGGGAACCTTCAGACCCATAGCCGATGATGCACCCGTTGCTTCGATCCATCTCTCCCAACCTCTGAGCACCTGGAGGCTGGGCTACTTCGCGGACAGGGGGCAAGATGTCGTGCCTCTCTTTGGCAGCGGTCTGTTCGGTCTCGCCTCAGGCCTCTTCGCGCTACTTTTGGCCCTCTGCGGCCTGGCGGTATATTTCTATCGGGAAAGTTCGCGGGAGATACGAGAGGCTCTACAGAGGGTTAGCTTTGTCAACCAGGTCTCCCATGAGCTCAAAACACCTCTCACCAATATCAGGATGTACGCCGAGCTTCTCGAAGGAGAGATCGAGGATAGCCAAAAGAAGGCTAAGAGCTTTCTCCGGATCCTCGTATCGGAAAGCCAAAGGCTAAGCCGTCTCATCCAAAACGTTCTCACCTTCGCCGGAAAAGAGAAGAAGGGATTGAATCTGCATAGGAACGCAGGATCTGTCGATGATGTCATCGCCGGCATTATCGAAAATTTCAGACCAGCCCTCGAGTCAAAAGGCGTTCATATCGAGCTCCTGCCGGGAGTGAGGGAGAAAGTCAGCTTCGATGCAGACATTCTCGAACAGATTATCAATAATCTTGTCAGCAACGTCGAGAAGTACGCGACCAGCGGGAAATACCTCGAGATTCGTAGCCGTAGAGAGGGAGACAAGAGCTTCGTGCAAGTATCCGACCGCGGCCCGGGAATTCCCTCCCGCGAGAGAAAAAGGATTTTTCTTCCCTTCACGCGGATCAGCAACAAACTGACCGATGGCATCACCGGCACCGGAATCGGCCTTGCCATTGCTCGCGACCTTGCCGTCCTGCACGGGGGTAGCCTCGAGCTCCTTCCGGCTGAAAGGGGCGCCGTTTTCCTGCTATCCCTTAATGCACCGGCCGTGGCAGAGGATAGCGACGCGGCAGAGCTCCGAGAGAGAGATGTGAGATGAAGGTACTTGTTGCAGAAGATGACGCCTACACGAGGGAGGGGCTTCTTTCCATACTCGAGAAAGAGGGCTACGAGGGGATTCCTGCAGCCGACGGGGAGCAGGCTCTCAGGATTTTCGAAGAACAGGCGCCTGATATCGTATGCCTGGACATCATGATGCCTAAAATCAACGGCTACGATGTCTGCCGGGAGATCAGGCGAACAAACGATAAGGTGCCCGTCATCTTCATCAGCGCAAAATCCGAAGAAATCGATACCGTGCTCGGACTGGAGCTCGGAGCGGACGACTTTATCGTCAAACCCTTCGGCGTCAAAGAGGTGATTGCGCGTATCAGAGCCGTAACCCGAAGGTACAATATGTCGATAGGTGTCCAGAGCAGCGAGTCCCCCTTTCAGATGAACGACCTTACCGTTGTACCCTCCGAGCTGAGAGCTTACAGAGACGATAAAGGCATCGATCTCAGCTTGCGGGACATAAAGATCCTGCAGCTGTTCAACAGCCATCGGGGCGAGGTTCTCGACAGAAATGCCCTCTTCGACGCTGGATGGGGCATTTCCCACCTTCCGAACTCTCGTACTCTCGATCAGCACATCAGCCAGCTCAGAAAGAAAATCGAAGTGGACCCCAAAGCGCCGCAGATCATTCTCACGGTGCACAACGCGGGATACCGATTTCCGGGGTGAGCGGCCATCTCGCAGACTCACCGGCCCGAATGCGATAGGCAAGAGCCGGCAATGGTCTGTATAATGACTTAAAAAGCTTTTTTGCCCGCAAGGATCTTCCGATGTTGAAAAAAATCCTAATAGGGGTGGTAACGCTCCTTTTCGCGGACGGCTTCATTTTAGCGGGGCAGGACAAGCCAGAGATCTTTGTGCAGCTTGGTCATGCGGATGCGGTCCGCGCCGTCGCCGTATCCCCCGATGGAAGCAGGGTGGTATCGGCCAGTACTGACAGGACGATCAAGGTTTGGGAGAGGGAAACGGGCAGGTTGATCAGAACCCTAACCGGTCACGCCGACCCAGTTAACTGTATTGCCATCTCTCCTGATGGCCGGTATCTCGTATCGGGTGACATTTCTCGTAGCGGCGCAGTGAAACTCTGGGACCTCGTTACTGGAAAAGAAATCGCCACGTTCAGGGGACACAAAGGATCCATTAGAGGAGTGGCATTTTCACCCGACGGAAGGTACGTGGCCTCCTCGGCTGACCAGGATTACGAGACAAGGCTCTGGGATATTGGAACAAAAAAGGAGGTGCGGTCATTCAACAACGAAGGGGCTTACCTGGATGTGGTGTTCTCCCCGAACGGTCAACACATCCTGCTGGCGGGAGGTAGAGCCAGCAGGTTGGTGGACTGGAGGACCGGAGAGCACGTCCGCGATTTCGAGCTGTGGTACGTTTATCAGGCCGATTTTTCGCCGGACGGCAAAAAAATGATCTGCGCTGGCCCGCGCGGCCTGGACCTTGTGGATGTCCAGACAGGCAGGATCTTACACAAGCTAGACGCGGGATCGAACGAGGTCGCCGCTTATTCCCTGGACGGCCGGTACGTGCTTGCAGAGGGAAAGTACTCACATCCGGAGCGAAGCTACACACTCGAGCTCTGGGACACCGAATCGGCAGAAGTGAGCAAGGTCTATGTTGGACACAGTAGCTCGATCGAATCGCTGTGTTTCTTAGCAGACGGAACGCAATTCGTGTCCGGAAGCGCGGACATGACCGTCAAGCTGTGGGACCTGGAGAAAGAGAGACCGATCAGAACGTTCCGAGGCTACTCAAGTAGAGTCAATTCCGTCCTCTATTCGCCAAACGGCGGACTCCTCGTATCGGCAGGCGACGATAAAACCATCAAGACATGGAACCTTCTGAAGGCTGAGCAGCAGTACCAGTTATCCGGACACAAGGCTCAGGTTCAGGGAGTCGAATGCACCTCTGACGGAAGCCGCATTGTCTCGATCGACAGAGACGGATGCATGATCCTGTGGGATGCCCTGCAGGGCGAGAAGTTGAAGGATTTGCGAAGCGATCTTTACTTCGATGATAGCTGCGGGCAGCGTTTCTCGGGACGTTCTCTTTCTGTATCGCCTAATGACAGGTATCTCCTCGAAAGCAGGGGCAGCGGGCATCCCAAGCTCTACGACCTGGAGAGCAATACGGAGGTCAGAGAGTATACAGGTAAGTTCCACGTGGAGACTTTCGGCGATACCGTTCTAAAATCCCCCTTCTGCAACTCATCTGTGGCCTTCTCTCCGGATGGCCGGTTTATTGCTGGAGGATGCAAAAACCCCGGGGCGTTGCGGCTCTGGGATGTCAGGAGCAAGGAGGAGCTTTACTCCGTTGCTACCGACCACGCGGCCAGTGATGTCATCTGGTCGACTGACGGTCGCAACATAATCTCCAGCGGCTTTCGCGCGATTATGGCCTGGGAATTCGTGGAGGACGTGGGGTTTGTTATGCCGATTGAGACGCTCGACACGGGGGAGCACGATGTAGCCGCTCTGGCCCTTTCTCCCGACGGGAAAATCCTGGCCTCGGCCGGTCACGATAAAACCGTCAAGATCTGGAGCGTGGAGACCTGGGACGAACTGCGGACCCTGGTGGGCCATGCCAATGGAATTAGCTCTGTCGACTTTTCACCGGACGGCCGACATGTCGTGTCGGGCAGCCAGGACACCACCATTAGAATCTTTGAGGTCGATACGGGGAGGGAGATCGCCATGCTCGTGGGCTTTGAGGATGGCGAGTGGGTTATCGTAACTCCCGAGGGTTACTACAGTGCCTCTACCAACGGCGGCAGGTACCTGAATGTGCGCTTGAAGGATACGGTTTACAGCATCGACAACTACATAGAGAAGTTCTATCGTCCTGACGTGGTCAAGGCGGCTCTTGCCGGGGTTAAACTTAAGGAGTTCTCCAGTTTGGATGCCGTAAAGCCCCCTCCCCGGGTCTGCATAAAGAGTGCAGATAAAGTCAGGGATGACACAGCCCTCATTACCC
>CAZLRN010000005.1:0-30859 GCA_964561715.1 uncultured Spirochaetales bacterium | reverse complement strand
ATGCAAGCTTCTCGGCGCGACCACTCTTTGATATCCTGCGGAGTGGTGCACGGAGTAGGATGCGTAGACTCTCCAACAGCGGAAAGGATCGATTTGACAGATATCTCTGCCGGCTTTTTGTCGAGAACGAATCCCCCGCCGGGACCTCTAACCGATGAGATGATGCCTGCCTTCTTGAGCTTGAAGAAGATCTGCTCCAGAAACTCAGGAGAGATACCCTCTTCCTTGGCAATTGCTTTAATGGAGATCGGTCTGTTTGCGTAGGACGAAGCAAGATTGATGACCGCTCTAACTCCATACCTTCCCTTTGTCGTTAACCTCATTCGAATAACCCCATACTCAGATATTTTTCCCCACCATCAGGGAAAATCACTACAATTAACTTGCCTGAATATTCCTCTCGCTTCGAAAGGTTTATGGCCGCCCAGGCAGCAGCGCCGGAGGAAATGCCAGCCAGTATTCCCTCCTTCTTCGACAACAGGCGACAGGTTTTAACGGCATCACTGTCCGACACCGTAATCGTTTCATCTATAACCGATGTATCCAGCACCCGGGGAATAAAGCCGGGGCCTATTCCCTGTATCGAATGCACTCCGGCCTTTCCACCGGAGATGACGGCAGAGGCCTTTGGCTCCACCGCTATAAATTTAATACTCTTCTTCTTTTTTTTGAGGTATCTGGCGACTCCCGTCAATGTGCCACCGGTGCCTATCCCGGCAACAACACAGCTCACTTCGCCTGCCGAATCCTCCCATATCTCAACCGCTGTGGTGCGTTCGTGCGCCTCAGGATTGGAGCTATTGTTGAACTGCTGCAGCATGAATGTGCTTTCGTACTTATCCATCAGCTCCTCGGCCTTCTCTATAGCACCTCTCATGCCCGTCTCCCCCGGTGTGATGACGAGCTCAGCGCCATAGGCACTCAACAGCTTTCGCCTCTCGTGGCTCATGGTGTCCGGCATGGTAAGAATAAGGTGATATCCTTTGATCGCACAGATACATGCCAGTCCGATACCCGTGTTGCCGCTCGTGGGTTCGATGATCACACTATCTGGTTTGAGGTAACCCCTCTTCTCAGCATCATTTAGCATATTCAGGACAATTCTGTCCTTCACGCTACCCGTTGGATTGTAGCACTCGAGCTTTGCGGCGAGACGCCCTGGATTACCATTTGTTATCCTATCGAGATACACCAGAGGGGTCTTTCCCACGAGGCTCATCAAGTCAGGAACAATCTTCTTTCGCATGAGAATTCCCTCTATGCAGCTAGCCTTATTATATTAGTTATTATGTAATAAATTATCAAGGCACTTTTGTCGCTATATAATCACTATAACATACATTCGAGGAATCGGAGCGCGAGTTTTTCGACTCCCCATCATTTACGGCACGAAAGCAATATGCCTCTGTAACCTCTATTCCTCTTCTCCCTTACGATCCCAGAAGGCTTCCGCTGTCCAAGCATTCGATGCATTGTCGTGCTCGTAGCGACAACTAGCATCTTCCCTGAGGGAGAAGCCAACAGCTTTGCCCTTTCGAGCAGCTCTCGAGGCCAGGTCGAATTGGGATCCGCCTCGACAAGATATACCTGCAGATTCATACTATTCGCCAATTGATCGATCGGGCCAAACCCATAATTTGAGAGATCAATGGGAAAAGGGGTGTGAATCTTATCTACCTCCGCCTCAACTGCGTTGACCCCAAGATTCTGGCTGCTCATTTCAAGAGCCAGTAAGTCCCGCCCAGCCAAAGTGTATCGAGTAATCCTTCTCCCAAACTTCCGGCTAAGCCATACGGGAATGTGCCCCTGCCCTGGATTCCAGCACAAGATGCGGCCCTCGGGCTCGAGATCCTGCAGCAAATCAAGCGCCAAGCGTGTTCCATAGCCGATGGTATCGAAATCAGTGAGATTGAACGCAGTCGAGAGCTCATAGGCAGTTCCAGCTACTTCAAAGGAGACACGGGATCTGATGTAAGGAGCCAAAAAGCATTCGGGCCGTTTTCGGGCGGAATCTTGGAGCGCAGGCGGTCTGAGGTGAAAAACCGAATGGCCCCTCGAGTCTCCTCGCCAGACTACGGAGCCGTTGCTCTCGGCGATAGCCGGCTCGACTACGTCCCTCAAAGTCCGCACAATAACCAATCCGATCAGGCCGCCGGGATCTACAGACTCACAGAAGCTGTTTATAAGCTCCATCAAGACCGGAGTGCCCGCCTTGGCGGGAAGATTGCTAACGATAAGATCCCATGAGCGCTGCTCCGAGGCTGACAGCTCCAATCCCAAAGCTCCCTTAAAAGATGCGTCACGGATGCCGTTGAGCTCCGCATTGATCTGTGAAACACGAACCGCCAGCGCGTCCCTGTCGACGCCATAGAGCCGTAGATGTGGGTAGAGACATTTCAGAGTAATTCCAAGCACACCCGTTCCGCATCCAACATCCAGCACGGATTTTATAGAAGAAGCGACTGGCGATTGATCTGAAAGGGATTTGAGCAGAAAAACCGATCCCCGATCCACCGCCTGACTGCTGAAGAGGGATTGAGAGAGGTTGAGCCTGATTTTCTTACCCTGAAAAGCAAAAATGATTTGCCGGTGCAGAATACCGCGAGGAAGGTCTAGTTTACCCGTTCTACATACTCCCCGGTTTCGGTGTTGACCAGGATATTCTCACCTTCTTTGATAAATATGGGCACTTTAATCTGGATCCCCGTTTCGATCGTTACGAGCTTTGTCGTGCCCGAAACGGTATCGCCTCGGACGGCTTCCTCGGCGTGGGTTACCTTGAAGGCCATTTTGTAGGGGAGCTTGATATCAATCGGATTATCTTCCCACACCACAATCTGGAAGACCTCTCCCTCTTTGAGATAATTCTTACGCTCCTCGAGTCCGACAAGGGGTACTGTAAACTGCTCGTAGCTCTCCGTGTCCATGAAGTGAAAATGCTCGCCATCCTCGTAGAGATACTGAGCATCCCGGGATTCGACTTCGATGTCCTCGACAGTCTCCTGAGATTTGATCGTCTCTCTTATGACGAGACCTGTTCTGAGATTTTTGAGCTTCAGACGCACAAAAGCCGATCCCTTTCCAGGATTGACAAACTCTCGCTCAGCAACGAGATACGGCTCCTCTTTGAATAAAAGGAACATCCCTTTGGCGACTTGACCCGCTTTAACCATGAAATTCCTCTGTTTGCTTAAACTGCCCTGTTTGGACTTAGAGTAACTCGGAGAAGGGGAAAGATAAGACCCTATCGAGTGATTTCTCGCTCAACAGTACCATTAATAAACGATCCATGCCAAGGGCGACGCCGGAGCATTCCGGAAAGCTTTCATCGAAAAAGCGAAGTAGCTCGCGGTCGATTCTATGCTTAACAAGGCATCTGCTTTTTCTTTCTGTTTCCTCATCGAACAATCTCTCCAGATTTGCCCGCGATGTTTCCTCGCTAAAGCAGTTAGCGATTTCTATCCCCCCTATATACAGCTCCCAGCGCTCTGCGTAAGGCCCTTTGCTCTTAGCGAGAGTCGGGATTGCACTTGGATAATCATACAGGACAAAGGCTTTTGTACCGGATAGCTCGGGCTCGATCCGGGAAAGGAAGATGCGATTAAACAGCTCTTCCCATGTATCGTCTCGCTGATAGCTGATGCCCAATTTCTGTGCTGCATCGTATAGGTGTTCCCGCTCCATGAGATCATCCAGATCCAAACCCAAGATCTGCAGAAAGGCTTCTCGCATCGCGATTCGCCGAAATGGGGGTGATAATTTGTCTCTTGCTGGAACCTCTTGGCAGAGAAACGAAATCAGATCTTCCAAAACAGGGATCGATTCCATGTAGCTATGGCCAATGGTGTACCACTCGAGCATTGTGAATTCTGGATTGTGCAGCTTTGCAATCGATTCGACGTTTCTGAAGCTTTTAGAGATCTGAAAAAGGCTTGGTGATCCACACGCGAGAATGCGCTTCATCCAGAGCTCCGGTGAAGGCACCAGATAGAAAGGCGTCCCCTGCCCTTCGGAATTGATGTATAGGGTTTTGAATACTTCGAGTGAGGGCTCCGGAATGAGGTAGGGAGCAAGAAGAGGTGTATCAACCTCGAGATAGCCTCTCTCAACAAAGAAACGACGGGAAGCTTGCAGGAATCGCGCCCGAATCTCGAGTCGATTAAGATCAGCAGGATTGTGCCTACCATTTTTCGAGGGCAACTCGAGCTTCTCTCCTCACTCCGGCATGGGCATCCTCTTTAGACGCTTGGATCAGCAGCCCTTTCATATCCTCGAAGCGATTATGAAGGATGCCGCGAATCGCATGCACCCTGGCGGTCAAATTCTTGCTGGCGAAAAGCATCCTGTAAATAGGTTTCAAGTCCGGAGATTTCGCCTCGCCTAACCTCACGGCAGTGAACTCCAAAACCCTTGCTGCCAGCTGAGATGAATCGATCTGCTTTTGAATAACCGCTTTTATGGTTCCGATCGATCTTCCGAGATCCTTCTTCACAAGCACATCGAGGCAGGCGATGCGGATTTCGACACTTTGCGCCTCGTTGCTATAGAGATCCCTGAGAGACTGCAATGCCCGGGGAGAGCCGATCTCCCCGAGAGCTTCGCACGCGGCAGTTCGAACCTTTTGCACCGGGTCCTTCCTGGCTTTATAGACAAGAATATCGATGGCCTTCGCACTGGAGCTCTTTGCGAGACCTTCGGCGGAGGCAACCCTCACTTTCCAGTTTGAATCCCTGAGCCCCTCCATAAGATAATCCACAACTCTGTCAGGATCGAAGTTAGCCAAAGCCGAAGCTGCATAGGCTCTCAAAAGCGCATCCTCTTCGGAGAAGAGGTCCTTTAGCGGATTGATAGCCCTCTCATCGCCGATTTTGCCCAAAGAATCAGCGGCGTACATACGCGCAACCTTGTCCTCGGTTGGTTCGGCCATCACCTCTATAAGATCATCCACTGCTCTTTGGCTCCTGAGGGATCCCAGGGAGAGAATGATCTCCTGCTTGAGCACCTTCTCAAACTCCTCATCCTTGAGTCGTTCCAGCAGCATTTCCGCAACCTCGTCCCTCTTTCGGGAGTCGAAGGATTGTTTTCCCAAAGCCTTTATGGCAGCCGTTGCCACACTAACCTCATGGTGATCAACAAGCTCTATCATGATGGAGGTGCTTTCACTCGCACCGATCTCCGAGAGATAGCGTAGAAGTGCAATGGTGAGGCTGTTCTCCAACTCGTCGTATTGGGTGAGAAGCCTCACAGCAACATCTCGGGCCGCCTTGTTGTTCTCCTCGCGAAAATAGTCGAGCACAGCGACACGAACATCGCTGTTAAGGGATCTGGAGAGAACTTCGATAAGCTCCGGATCGAGGACTTCTACCTCCCTCTTTTTAATCGATTTGATAACCTCGAGGATCTCGGTATCGATTCCAAACTTGAGAATATCGCGCCATTCGTCGATAACCTCCCTCTGGGCAACCTCCCCTCCCTCTTCGGCAAATGCAGGTACTACTGGAAATAAAAGGCTCGTGAGTATCAGTACGGCAACGATAGACCAGGGATAACATGATTTCATCTGTGCTCGCTCTCCTCCTGGTTTTTCGATTGACTTTTCATCCTGCTTCGTATTCCGCTGGGAAGTCTACTGATTAGAAAGCTTCGTACAATTTCAACTCTCAACACATAATATAGGGAAACCGTTAAACCAGAAAACAGGACAAAACCGCCTACAAGCAAAAGCAGATTGATCCAGGAGCTGGAAGAAGTGACAGCCGACCGTGTCGTGATCACGTATCCGACCAGAAGCGTCGACGAAGGCACAACTGCCCCAATAACTCGGAGGCTGTCAGTAAGCACTCTTTTCCCGTCAAGGCCGCCCAGTCTGCGTCGGGCAAAATAGATAAGGAGCAGGAAAGCCGCAGTAAAGGCAGCCGAGTTGGCTACCGCCAATCCCGCAACCCGGAGCACGGTTTCCTTGAGCCAGAGGGATAAGCCAACGTCCACAATCGTTATGAATACCGCAACTATGAAGGGTGTCTTGTAGTCGCGGGAGGCGTAAAAGAATCGCTGTAGAAACGTGAAGGCACCAACGCAGAAAAGACCAATGGAGTAGCCAGTAAGAACTCTGGCGGTAAGCCATGTATGTTCGGACAAAAACTCCCTTCTCTGGTAAATCGTCCTGACGATATCTTCGCCCATAACAACAAAAAAAATCGCAGATGGAAGCAGCAGGAGAAAGAGAAACCGGATCCCATAACTGATCGAATCAATCAGTCCCTTTCGATCCTCCGTCGCAGCCTGTCGGCTCATACGCGGAAAGAGAACTGTCGTGATGGATGCGGAGAAGACGCCAAAGGGGAGTTGCCATATAACCAGGGAGTAACTTAGGGCGGATGTGCTGCCCTCCTCCAAACCGCTGGCAAATCGAAATGCGATCTGCTGATTAATGGCAAAAATGGAAGAAGTCGCCACAACAGGAAACCAGAGCTTCAGGACTCGTCTGAACTGCTGGTTGCGAAAGCGAAAATCCGGGCGCAGATCGTATCCCGACCGTTTGAAAAAGGGCCATTGGAATAAAACCTGAAAGATCCCTCCTCCTAAAACTCCGACTGCCAAAGCGAAAACGCCAAGGCGGCTATGGAAAAGCAGTAACGCGGTGATCACGCAGATGGAGAAAATCACGGGGGTTAGAGCGGGGATCACAAAGATGTTGTGAGAGTTGAGTACTCCCATGAGCACGGCACTCAGACTGATAAACAGAAGATAATGACAGATCCACTGGAACAGCGAAGCCGAGAGGTCCATCCTCTCAGCATCCGGAAAGTCGAGGAAGACTCCGATCACCGGCCGCGCGAAAATCACGGCTGCCACAAGAAGAGGGATAAGAATCAGCAGCAGAAAGGATATGATGTTGCGTACAAGGATCGTGGACTCAGAATCAACCGGCTCCACGGACGACTTTGCGGACGACTCCTTTACCAAAGAGGCTGAAAGCACCGGAATAAATGCGGAGGAAAGGGCGCCCTCTGCAAGCAGTTTTCGGAGGTTGTTGGGTATATTGAACACGGCGTTGAGAACATCCGCCTGGCCGGTGGCTCCAAAAAGTGCGGCTATAACAACGTTGCGCACAAATCCAAGCACTCTGGATGTCAGAGTACACGCCATCACCAGCACAGTCGTCGTTGTATTTCTTTTGAGCGCTGTTTCGCTCTCTATATGATCCGGAGGTGCACTGTCCGCTGTTATTCTCTTGCCTCCGCGACAAAGTCCAGTTTCAACAACCGACCATTTGCCTGATCCAGGAGGGAAACGCTCCATTCCCCTTCCGATGGAGTGAACCAGAACTTAGAGGGATCATTTGCTACATCGCTCCGTATTCTTTTGGATAGGATAAACTGGTCGTCTCGATATACTTTGACAACGAACCACCTGGGTTGGGACAATTCGTTAATAATGGCCATATGGAAAGGAGCTCCCGTGGGCACGGTGTAGCCCAGGTTTGCCGTTGCATTTTCATTGTCTACACTCACCTCTACGTAGGCTGCTGATGCGGGAAGGTATCGTCGGGCACCTATATACCTTGTGCTGTAATAGCGTTCATCCAGCGAGGAGATGATAACGCCTGTCCGAGGCCCTTCGGAAGCGGCATGAACAAATTGGTTATTGCCAATATAGATGCCGACATGAGATGGACCACCCGTAGTATCGAAAAAAACTAGGTCACCTGGGACGAGAGATCCTGGGATGCTGTTGCCGGCATTCAGAAGATCAACTACCCTCCTCGGCAGGCTTTTATTTGTCACATCTTTATAGACCGTGTGAACCAGCCCCGAACAGTCGACCCCTCTTCGAGATGCGCCGGCATAAACATATGGGGTACCAAGATAGTCTTTTGCGGTGTCGACGATTTTTTCGCCCATCATCCAACTGGCAGAGATGACGACATTCGTACCAAAAACCGCCCCAGTCATCAATATGAAACTGCTGCAGATCAAGAATAAAACACTCTTTCTCATATGCAAAATCCCTTGAATTGTGAAGTTTGATCAGCTCCGGCTGAACAAACTTCTAAATATTGTCAATGGAGCCGAAGGCTCCCCTGACCAATTATGGGGTTGTAACGGAGTTACAACCCCGACCATGAAGTTTTGTTGGCCAACGGACAACAAAACTTCTAAACTATGGGGACGAAACTTTGTTTCGTCCCCCACCATGAAGAATTGGAGGCCAAAGGCCGACAATTCTTCTAAATATTGTCAGTGGGGCAAAGCCCCCCTGACAATATAAGTATCGGCCGCTGACTCTCCAATTTACACCGCTTCCCCGCCACCGTCCTGATAGCGCCCCAAGAACTCGCGCTTGAAGATCGCGAAACGATTCTCCGTGATTGCGGATCGAATGGAAAGGATCAGCTCCTGAATAAATGAGAGATTATGACGGGTGGTAAGCACAGCAGCCAAGATTTCTTTAGCCTTGAAGAGATGCCTGAGGTAGGACCGGGAGTAGTTGCGGCAGGTTGTGCAACTGCATTCTCCATCAATGGGATTCTGATCGGTCTTGTTTTTCTCGAGACGCAGGTTGAGGTTGCCCTTCGAGGTAAAGGCGAGCGCATTGCGGGCGATGCGTGTCGGGTAAACACAGTCGAAGAGGTCGATTCCGTTTTCTACAGCTTCGAAAATATATTCCGGAGTGCCGATTCCCATCAGGTAGCGCGGTTTTTCACGAGGCAACAGCAGAGCTGTTGTGCGGAGTATCTCCTGAAACTCTTCGAAGCTCTCGCCAACGGAAAGTCCCCCAATGGCAAATCCGGCGAAATCCAAGGCGCACAGCTCTTGGGCGCTCTCCTTCCTCAAATCCTCAAAAAAGTTGCCCTGCACAATGCCAAAAAGCTTTCCCTTGAAGGAGGTATCCTGATCAATCAAGTTCTGCCAGCAGGCGTGACTCCTCGCCGCCCATTCCGTAGTCCTAATAACCGCATCTCGCGCCTCTCCCTTGGTGATACCGAAAGGCGTGCAGACATCGAGGGGCATGAGGATATCACTGCCGAGGATGCGCTGCACTTCGATGATCTTTTCAGGGGTAAGAAGATGTCCTGAACCGTCGACATGGGACCTGAAAAATACGCCCTCCCCCTCAATTTTCCTAAAGGGAGCAAGGGAGAAGATTTGGAAACCTCCGGAATCGGTGAGAATATTATGCTTCCATGCCATAAATCGATGAAGTCCACGGGATTCGCGAATGACCTCTGTTCCGGGTCGAAGATAGAGATGGTAGGCATTACCGAGGATCATTCGGATTCCCAGCGCCTCCAGATCTTCGACAGTGACGGCTTTAACCGTTGCGTTGGTTCCGACGGGCATGAAACAGGGCGTCTGCACCGTACCGTGGCTTAGATCCAGCTCTCCATTCCGAGCGGCCGCCGACTGATCCCGAGCTATCTCTCTGAAACTCATCTTTCACCTAAGTCCGGGCGATTCTTAAAAGCCCGATCCCCACCCCAAGAAAGATTGTGAAACTCGTCCAGGCACCAAAAATGGGCGGCAAATATCCGTTACGCGACAAGGTCATCGCTACCATTTGAATCACGTAATAGACAACCACGATCGACAACGAGGCGAGAAGACTCATCAGCAAAACATTCTTCTGGAACAGTCCACCCACAGAGCTAGCGATCAGTACCACGATAAGAGGAGTAAGGGCAAAGGAAAACTTACGGTGATAC
This sequence comes from uncultured Spirochaetales bacterium, assembly GCA_964561715.1. Taxonomy (GTDB): domain Bacteria; phylum Spirochaetota; class Spirochaetia; order SZUA-6; family CAZLRN01; genus CAZLRN01. Next base: position 21,153 of record CAZLRN010000005.1, on the reverse strand, counting down.
TTGCTCAAAGCCTCCTGATAGGGAAGGCCAGCCCTCTTGAGCTGGCTAATATAGGATCTCGCTTCGAAGGAAGCCATCTCATCAATGTCGCGGCTTATGCGTCTGAAAATTCCTGGCCCCGCAGAAATCCGCTTGGAAGAATAAGAGTTAGCCTCCTCCTCTATATACCCGGCATCGGTCAGTCTAAAGATTCGGCAGCGATGAAGAATCCAATTCTCCCCATTCCACTCGGCGCGTTCCGCATCGATTCTCGTTATAAGGCGGTTATTCTCGTCCCTCTCCATGACGGTTAAGCCCGAAAGGGTTTTTTGCTTGTCGTTATAGTAGTTGACCTGATAGATAAAGGCATTATCGTCGCTGATAACCGTTACGTTGCTGTTGCTGTAACTCACCGTCTGTTTGATAATGAACTGAAAAAGCTCATTCTTCCTTTGAAAGGTGTCGATCACGACATACTCTTCGAAGAAGAAACCCCCGACACTTGCCACAAGACCGATGAGAATTAGAGGCGTCACAAAGGCAAAGAGGCTGATTCCCGAACCAAAAACGGAAATGAGCTCGTTGTTCATATAGAGATGGCCCAGAACGAAAGTACAGGCAAAGAGCAATGTAATCGGTAGAGAGTAAGAGATGCATTTGGGTAGGTAGAGGAGCGCAATGCGGGCGATATCGGCAAAACCCACGTCCTGGGAGATGTATCTCCACAGATTCGAAAAGACGTCCATCAATTCGAAAACCAGCAAAAAAAACAGAATAGTGACAAAAAAAATAGGGAAGAAGAGCTTTATGAGCATAGAATAGATCGTCTTCAATCCCTGACCTTCCTGATGAGCATTCCCAGTCCAAAGAGGAAAACCAGGAGATTTGGTGTCCACATAGAGAGCACTGGCGAAAAAGCCATTTGCGAGCCAAGCCTGTAGCTGACGAGTAGCATGCCCCAATAGACCCCGGACATGATGATGCCGATCCCAAAGCCAACAGCGCGTCCGCTGCGCCTCGCGACCAACCCAACCGGAAAGGCGAAAACGATAAAAACGAAACAGGAAAGGGGTGAAGCGAATTTTCTCTGGAACTCCAGCAGATAGCTCTGCCTCTTTCGATCAACGACGGGACGTTTCTGCTCTTTTCGGATGTTTTCCAAAGAACTTCGCAGGGCCTGTATTCTCTGCTCGGAGATGTGTGGCCTCGATTTAAGGCTCTCCAACGCTGCTTGGACCTCCATCGCCAAGTCCAATCGAAGCTTCTGGATATTCTCCTCCCTCTGCTCCTCTCTCAAGCGGAATTTCTCGTTCATTTCCTGAATCGCCAGCCAGACATCAACCGAAGTTTTTTCTGCAGGACCGGGATTGACCATCGAGACACTGATATTCTTGAGAAGAATGTTGTAGATCATACTACGAGCAGACCCGTATTCATAAGTTCCTTTCTCCTGCGGATCCGCAATATGGGACGTAACCTCTTCCAGCCTAAGGGATACAGCTCCTCTCTGCCTCGGGTTTGGCTCCAGAAAGGCCTCTTTGGCTGAGATGACTCTCTTTTTATTCTCTTCCGTTTTATCGATAATCACGAGGCTACTGATCCTATTGCCCTTGACCTCCCCCATTATAATGACGGTGTCATCGTACCTCTTGACGGAGTATGATTCCAGCTCTATTCCGGGATTCTTGAAAATGATCCGCTTTAGCATTGTCTTGAGTCTGATATTGCCAAGGGGAAGAAAATAATCGCTGAACAGGAATGAGACGAGGGAAAAGAGAATTCCGATTAACAGCAGAGGAACGAGAATTCTCATAAGAGGAATTCCCGCCGCCCGAAAAGCCAAAACCTCGTTGTTCGAAGACAATCGGCCAACGGCCATCAAACCGCCTACCAGGGTACCGAAAGGAAGAGCATACGTCACGATGATCGGAATCGAATACACAACCAGCATCGCGACGTCTTCTAGCGGTACCTTCTTGGCCAAAATCTTCTCCGCCATAAGGAGCAGCTGATTGATGAAGAAGATGAAAAAAAAGAAAAGAAACGCGATAAAAAAGGAAACCAACACCTCTCGAACAATGTAGAGATAGACTGTTCCGAACTGCCGCCTCATTTCACTGAAAACCGTAAAGTGATCAATGGAGATCTAAATACCTGTTGATCCGAATCCCCCTTCGCCTCTATCGGTGAACTCAAGAGTTTCCTGCTGCACATAATCAGCCGTAGCAACAGGACAAATGGCGATCTGTGCTATTCGATCGCCCCTCCGAAGAACATACTCCTGCTGCCCTAGATTGATAAGGATCACCTTGATTTCGCCCCTGTAATCTGAGTCGATTGTGCCTGGCGAGTTCAAAAGCGTCACTCCATGCCGCAGAGCCAGCCCTGAACGCGGCCTTATCTGGGCCTCGTAGCCAGATGGCACCTGCAACCAAAACCCGGTAGGGACGAGTTTTCTCTCTCCGGGCTTCAGCCTGATCTCCGAGGGGATGTCAGCCTTGATATCGGCACCTGCTGCGCCTTGGGATCTGTACTCCGGCAGACACCCGGAATTGGCAACACACACAACTGTTACTTTATCCACACTAGTACCTAAACCTCAAACCGCCGAAGTTCTTTATTTTGCTGCTCCCCAAAGCCACAAGGTTGAAATCTCGCTTCGTCAAGATTTGATCCGTCACCCGTAGAATACGCTCCCGGTTTACCGTATCGATAAGCTCGAAAGATTTCTCGTACTCGATTACCTCACCGACCAGAATGTGCAGGCGGAATAGTCTTTTCATGCGGACTTCCATGTCTTCCTTAGCGAGCGTGAGCGTACCTTTTAGGTGATTCTTCGCATCCTCGACTTCGTCTTCGGTTAGGGGATCGGCCAGCAACCTTCGGAGTTCGTCGTTCAATGCCCCGAGAAGCTTCGTGACTGCTTCGGGAGCAGTGTTGCAGTAAATAGTCCACAGAGAGATGTCTGTAAAAAGAGTTCGGTAGGACGAAATCGAATAGCAGAGGGCTTTCTCTTCGCGAATCTTCTGAAAGAGACGGGAGCTCATCGACTCCCCCACGGCGTTGCTAAATACGAGAGCATCATAGAGCAGGCCGTGGTCTCCCCTCTCGACAGGCAAATCCGTCCCCGTGTAGATCTGTACCTGTTTGAATCTTTCCTTTTGATGAATCCAGGCTGACTCTTTTTTAGGAACAGCCCTGTCAGCAAGAAAATCCAAGTTAGAGCGGCTATCTGTGCATCGATCAATGGCTCGCTCTATAAGGGAAAGGACCTCAGCAGCATCAAACCGCCCTGCTACCGATACTACGAGGTTTTTCGTGACAAATCGCTTTCTGTAAAAGTCGAGCAGACGATCCCTCTCTATCTGATTGATGTCCTCGACACTGCCGGTGATTCTCCATGCCAGGGGATGCGCACCCCATAGATTGGAGAGATAGGACTCATGGGCTAGCTCTTCCGGTGAATCGAGGATAGAGAGAATCTCGTTGATGATGACTGATTTTTCTTTATTAATTTCTTCCGGATCTAGTACCGAGCTGAAAATCATATCGGAGAGCACGTCAACCGCCAACGCCAGATGCTCACACGGAAGCATCGCATAGAAGCAGGTCGACTCCCTCTCTGTAAAGGCGTTGATATATCCGCCTACTCGATCTATCTCTTTGGCAATCTGAAAGGCGCTTCTCTGCTGTGTGCCCTTGAAAAGCATATGTTCGAGAAAGTGAGTGAAGCCGCGTTCAGAGCCCCTGGTCGTTGGGCGCTGGCGTGGACGAGCCTCGACATCACGACCCGCGACATGGTTCTGTTCGTCCCGAGAACCGCAGTTAAACCAAAATCCCACACAAACCGAGTCTGTCTTATCAACGATATCGAACAGGATGTGCGCGCCGCTATTCAAGACCCATTTCTGGATCAATTTATCTCCGCCTGTCCTCGAACTTCGTGTCTCTGGAGTCTCTTTGGTGACGATGGGATCTACCAGGTTTTCTCGGAGGCCGGGAAGGCGCCCCATCCGGATCGATGGCATCGATATAGCTGAGATTGATCCTTCCCAACCTGTCGATCTCCACGAGTTTGACCGGCACCTTCTGTCCCTCTTCGAGCACATCTGTAACAGATTCGATGTGGCGGCGTGAAAGCCTCGATATATGGCAGAGGCCTTCTTTGCCCGGTAAAAACTCTATAAAAGCCCCGAAATCCATGATCCTCTTGACTGTTCCATTATAGATCTTGCCTACTTCAGGCTCTTCGATCAACGCTTCGATCATTCGCTGCGCCTCTTCAGCCTTTTCCTTTTCTCTGCAGTAGATCGTGACCGTTCCATCGTCTTCGACCGATACCTGGGCGCCAGTGGCTTCTGTAATTCCCTTAATGGTTTTGCCGCCCGGCCCTATTATCGTGCCGATCTTGTCCTCATTAACCTTCATGTAAATGATTTTGGGGGCATATTCAGAGATGCTTTCTCGAGGCTCAGATATGGTTTCGTTCATGATCGAGAGAATGTGCAATCTCCCCTGTCTAGCCCGCTCCAGGGCTTCTTTCAACACCTTCGCATCAACACCTTCGATTTTGATATCCATCTGAAAGGCGGTGATTCCATCGGCAGTCCCGGCTACTTTAAAATCCATGTCCCCAAGGTGGTCTTCTTCGCCCAAAATATCGCTAAGAACGACGAATCGATCATCCTCCTTGATCAAGCCCATGGCGATTCCGGCAACGGATTTTCGAATAGGAGCGCCAGCGTTCAAGAGACTCAATGTTCCGCTGCACACCGTCGCCATCGACGATGATCCATTGGATTCCAGGATCTCAGATACGACGCGAATGGTGTAGGGAAACTCCTGCTTTGGGGGGAGAACCTTCTCCAGCGCTCTTTCGGCAAGATGCCCGTGGCCGATCTCTCTCCGGCCGGTGCCCAGGCGTCCCGTTTCTCCGACAGAGAAGGGGGGGAAATTGTAGTGCAGCATGAATCCCTTTCTCACATCCCCGTCAATATCATCCATGATCTGCTCATCATATACAGTTCCCAACGTTGTTATCGCCAGAGCCTGGGTTTCGCCGCGAGTGAAGAGAGCAGAACCGTGAGTACGGGGGAGAACATCGATCTCGCAGCTGATAGGACGGATGTCCTCGGGCTTTCTGCCGTCGGTTCTGATTCCCTTTTCGAGAATCGATTTACGAACGATCTCGTACTCCATCTCTTCGAAAGCGATATCAAAGAGTGGAGCCTCTTGCTCGGTAATTTGCTCCGCGAACTCCTCCAGAAACCGCTCATAAACCTTTTTGATCGCACTTGATCTGTTCTGTTTACCCTTCACGAAACAGGCTTCCTCCAATACGGGGTAGGCCCTTGCCCATAGCTGGTCCTTGAACTCCAGCGTTCTTTCATCCTCCAGTAGAGGAAGCTTGTCCTTACCCGCAAGGCTCCTCAGTTCGTGCTGGATACGACAGAGATCTTTGATCGTGGTATGTGCATCCTCGATCGCTCTGATCATGAGGTCTTCCGATACTTCTTCGGCGCCGCCTTCGACCATTGTTATACCCTTTTCTGTTCCAGCCACGACAATATTGAGCTCACTCTTCTCGACCTGATCAAATGTCGGATTGACAACCAGCTCGCCGTCGAGAGAGATCACTCTGACCGCTGCGACGGGTCCATCAAAGGGAATATCTGAAATGAAAACTGCCGCATAGGACGCGATCATACCGAGAATATCCGGCGGATTAGCCTGATCCGTGGCGACAGTTGTCGGTACGACCTGTATCTCTCTGCCGAATTTCTTCGAAAGGAGTGGGCGCATGGGCCGGTCTATTAGTCGAGAGACCAGGATCTCTTTGTCTCGAGGGCGCCCTTCTCTTTTAAAAAAGCCACCGGGTATTTTTCCGGCGGCGTAGTATTTCTCATTATAGTCAACCGAAAGGGGCACAAAGTTGATTCCTTCCATAATTTTGTCAGAAGCGCAGACAGTGGCAATAACAGCTGATCCTGCGTATTTTGCGAACACAGTGCCATTCGTCTGTTTTGCCATTTTACCAGTCTCTAGAATAAGGTCGTCATCCCTTATCCTGAGCTTCACTTGATGTGTCATATTAGAGAATCCTTAATATTGAATTATTTGCGAAGATTTAGCGATATCAGGACTTTTCTGTAGCGCTCCTGATCCTCTCCCTGGAGGTATTTGAGCAATCGGCGCCTCTGCCCGACAAGCTTCATGAGACCTCGCCGAGAATTATGGTCCTTTGCGTTTTGCTTGAAGTGTTCCGTCAGCTGTGTGATGCGTTTGGTGAGTAGGGCGATTTGAACCTCGGTTGCCCCGGTGTCCTTTTCATTCTTACCAAACTGCTTGATCGCCTGTTCTTTCTCTTCCTTTGTCAGCGGCATTCTCTTCTCCTGAAACCATCTTGCTGTATGAATTCAAATTCTCTTTGTTTTGCAAACCTATATAATAATGCATAGAATATCGCTCAGTCTACTTATATATCGATAAAAGTCAATTAAGCCGAACCAACATAGACAGAAACATAGCTGTAGGCGCCTGCTTCACGCCTGGTGATAGCAAGGAGATCATTCTCAGGGCTGAATAGAGCAAAATCTCCGTCGGCGGCCGGGGAAGCTTCGAACGCTTCATCCTCCAGATGCGCTCCGCACCGCACCCGAGAAAGGGCATCGGCTTTGATCTTCGCGACTTCCAGGCCGCAAATCTTATCGATAAAATCGATGGGCTTTACCAAATCAGTTGCCGGATCGAACTCCAAAGGAGCCACCGCATCGTCGATGCGAAATCGTCCCAGCCCTAATCGTTTTAAAGCAGTCAGCGAGGCACAGCTCCCAGCTTCTCTGCCAAGATCCCGGCCGATCGCTCTTACATATGTCCCCTTAGAACACTTTATCCGAACCGTGAGCTCTGGAGCATCATAGGACAACACCTCGAAGCTGTGCACACACACTTTTCTAGCAGGCATCGAGAGCGGTAATCCTCGTCGTGCCATTTTATACGCACGCTCTCCCTTCACATGGATCGCTGAATAGTCAGGGGGAACCTGCAGGATCTCTCCCTTGAAGGACTCCATGCTCTTCTCGATTCGCTCCAGCTCCGGCACATCACATCTCTTTACAATGGATCCTTCCGGGTCGAGGGTATCGGTTTCGATCCCGAATCGGAGGACTGCAATGTAGTCCTTTGCGAGATCCAGGAAGTAAGGCACCATCCTGGTCAAGGAACCTGTCAAAACGATGAGCAATCCTTCGGCAAATTTATCCAGCGTTCCTGTATGTCCGACCTTGCGGGTTCCGAGCTTGCTCTTGACGGATGTCAGAGCTTGAAACGAAGTAATGCCCGCTGGCTTATCGAGTAAGACCAGCCCGTCTCGACGCTGCATCAAGCGTTAGGATCCCTTGGTATCGCCGCCTAGCTCATTGAGCATCTGATTGATCCGGAAGCCTCTCTCCAAAGAATCATCACGATGGAATGTGAGCCTTGGAGTATATCTAAGGCGAACACGCCTTGACAGTAGCTTTTGAATAAAACCGGCCGCGTGGTTCAGAATATGTACGATCTCGTCCTTGCCTTTGAGATCGCTTAGGACTGAAACGTATATTTTCGCATCCCGCGTGTCCGGTGCGATATCAACATCCGTTATGGTGACCATGCTGTTTATGCGAGGGTCTTTGAGCTCACCATTGAGCACCATCAAGCTGACAGTTTCTCTAAGCAAACTCTCAATTTTCCTTTTTCTGATCGCCTGCATCTTTTGAGCTTCCCTCGAGCTTTTTCGCCAATTTCTTTATCTCGAAAACCTCTAGCTGATCTCCCACTTTTATATCGTTAAAGTTCTCGATTCCGATTCCGCACTCGAATCCGCTCTCCACCTCTCTCACGTCGTCCTTAAATCGCTTGAGAGAAGCAATTTTTCCGGTGTACACCTCCACTCCGTCACGAATCAGATGTGCCTGGGCCCCTCTCTGAATCTTACCGTTCGCGACGTAACATCCGCCAATCACCCCCACTTTTGGCACCTTAAAGGTGTCACGTACTTCAGCCACACCGATAAGCTCTTCCTTCAGCTCAGGAGCCAGCAATCCTTCCATAGCCGATCGAATGTCGTCAACAGCATCATAGATGATGCTGTACTTGCGGATTTCTACCTTCTCCCGCTCCGCAATCGAAAGCGCTGACGGGGTCGGACGAACATGGAATCCTATAATGATCGCGTTGGATGCGGCCGCGAGAAGCACATCGTTGTCATTGATCGCGCCTGCCGAAGCGTGAATCACTACCAGACGAATCTCGCTTGTCGAGAGTTTTTCCAATGAGGATTGCAGCGCCTCCACTGAGCCATGCACATCTCCTTTGACGATAACTTTCAGCTCCTGGACATCGCCCTGCTTGATCTGATCGTAGAGATTGTCCAGAGTGATTTTATTGACGTTGCTGGCATCCTCGATTCTTTTAAGCTCCTGCCTCTTAAAGCCGATCTGCCGCGCAGCCTTTTCGTTCTCCGTCACGTGAAACGGATCGCCCGCTTTGGGCAGTCCAGTAAATCCTAATATTTCAACCGGGGTCGACGGCGGCGCATCGGCAATCCGTTCACCCTTGTCGTTAAACATGGCTCTGACCTTGCCGGGATAGACACCCGCAATGAACGAGTCACCTGTTTTGAGCGTTCCTTTTTCAATAAGAACAGTAGAAACAATGCCCCGGCCGAGGTCCACTTTGGATTCCACAATTTTGCCAAGAGCGCGACAATGATAATTTGCCTTGAGCTCGAGGAACTCCGCCTCGAGAAGGATCGTCTCTAGAAGCTCGCTGATACCCGTCTTTTTGAGCGCGGACACCTCGGCGTAACGGGTATCGCCGCCCCACGCTTCGGGAAGCAAGTCATATTCGGCAAGCTGTTGTTTAACCCGGTCGGAATTTGCTTCTTCCAGATCCATCTTGTTGATAGCCACCACGATTGGCACATTCGCCGCTTTTGCGTGGTTTATTGCTTCGACGGTCTGCGGCATGACCCCGTCGTCTGCCGCTACCACCAGCACGACGATATCTGTAACTTGAGCTCCCCTCGCCCGCATCGACGTAAAGGCTTCATGGCCGGGGGTGTCCAAAAACGTAATTTTTCCCTGGGGTAGTTCTACCGTATACGCTCCGATATGCTGAGTGATTCCCCCATGTTCGCTGGCCACCACATCTGATTCCCGGATCGCATCCAGGAGCTTGGTCTTGCCGTGATCGACGTGGCCCATGACTGTGACGATCGGAGGACGGCTCTTGAGATCTTCGAGCCTATCCTCCTCCTCCTCTATCACAGTCTCGTCGTAGAGCGAAACAATGTTGACCTTGCAATCATACTCGTCGGCGAGTATGGCAGCTGTCTCGGCATCGATGGCATCATTAATGGTTACCATCATGCCCAGCCCCATGAGCTTGGCGATGAGCTCGGAGGCCTTGAGATTCATCTTCTTTGCCAGCTCCGAAACGGTTATGGCCTCCAAAATCGAAATCTCCTTGGGCACGGGATTGGCTCGCTGAATAACTTTCTTTTTCAGCGGAAGTATTTTCTCCTTGTGCTCTTCCTCTCTCCTACGCTGGTAGTCTGGTTTTCTCTTAGCCTTGAAAAACTTCTTCGCGCTGTGTTTGACCTCCTCGGTGTCCTTTGGGGGAGCTCCCGGTGCACCCGCCTGAGCTCGAGGACCACCTTTGGATCGCCTTTCGAATACTCTCTTCGGAGCGGAACCCCTTGGCGGCGTGCCTTGTACCGAAGTTCTTCGAGGTCGGGGCGCGGCCTTTCCCCCTTCGCCCCTGGTCCTCAAGTCAGCCCTAGGAGGCTTCAACTCGCCTCTTTTTCGGGCTTCTCTTTCTCGAATTTCCTGAGCCTGGCGTTCGTAAGGCGATAACTCGCGTGGGCTGGAGCCCAAATATCCAGGACTCGAAGATTTGCTCTCCCTCAAACCCTTTTGAGTCGGGCGCGGCGTGGGCGGCTGAGCCCGTCTACCCGGGGCGCCGGAGGCAGTGCGGGTCGTTGTCGATTTGGCAGCAACGTCACTTTTGGCCGAAGCAGCGCGTTCGCTAGCGGTTTTAGATTTGACACTCTTCGCACTGGGCTTACTAGATTTTGCGGCAATAGCTCTGCCGTCAGAAGCAGATTTGCCTTCAACAGCCGGTTTAGCCGCGGTTGCACTCTCTCGCCCGCGCTCCTTGTCACTCTCTGTAACCCCGGCCGGACTCGGCCGTCCACCCGGAACCCCGGCCGAGCGCTTTACCTTGACGACCTTTTTCTTGACTACGACAACCTTCTTTGTCGCGGCCTTCTCATCCGATTTGGAGGCTGGCGGCTTCCTATGTTTTATAAGTGTCGTTTTCCTTTTCGGTTTTGCTTCCTTCTCTTCAGCCATATACCACCTTTATTCCTCAGATTGCTCTTCACTCAACTCTTCGTCTGACCCTTCCTTTGCTTCTGCCTCTTCTTCGGTTTCAACCACCTCTTCGCTTTCCTCCTCGAAGGACAACCCGACTCCGCAGTTGGGACAACTCGTCATATCGACTGTTATGAGACCTCCACACTCGGGACACTCATATGTCTCTTCTTCTAATACCGCTTCCTCGATTGGACCTTCATCCTCAGTCTCGTAAATCGCGGCTGTATCATCTTCTTGAGCCGTTACCTCTTCGGTTTCGCCGACTAGCCCCTCTTTCGTCGCCTCGGCTTCCTCTGATTCAACCTCAGCTTCAACCTCTGGCGCTTCCTCTTCGGCCTCTTCCTGCACCGCCCTCTCATCTACGTCGACCTCAGCCTCGAGTTCCTCTTCGTCGATCTCTTCGTCTGCCTCATCCATCCATAAGGCTTCTTCTTCGGCGACTCCTGCTTCGGATTCCTCGATGATCTCCACATTTTCTTCGATGATCTTCATGACAGATTTGGCGTCGTCTTCCGAGAGCCCCTCCAAATTGGCCAAACCCGCTTCATCAACTGCAACCAGATCTTCGAGGCGATCGATATTGTTCTTTTTGAGGATTTCAACAATCCGATCCGAGATGCCTGGCAATTCTGAGACTCTTGTGATCTCCTCCTCTTCGACCTCTCCAAAGAGCTCAGAAACCGCTCTCTTCGTTTCGGCCGAAATATCCATCTCCGCGAACTGCTGCTCTGTCTTGACATCTATATTCCAGTCGGTCAGGCGATTGGCCAGGCGGACATTGAGTCCCTGCTTTCCGATTGCCAGCGAGAACTGGTTTTCAGACACGACCGCAAGGGCCTGCTTCTTGGCTTCGTCGAAGAGAATAACGTGAAGAACCTCCACTGGGGAGAGGCTGTTTTTTATGAAGACCGTGGGATCCGTATCATATTTTAGTATATCGATTTTCTCCCCTTCCAGCTCTCTCACGATAGCCTGTATTCTTACACCCTTCAGGCCCACACAAGCGCCCACGGGATCAACATCTTCCCTGGTGGAGTAGACCGCTATCTTTGTCCTGTATCCAGGTTCCCGCACTATCTTGAAAATTTCAACAGTACGATCGTATATCTCCGGCACTTCAAGCTCGAAGATCTTTTTGACAAACTCCGAATGTGTCCTCGAAAGAACGATCTGCAGCCCCGTCGGCCCCTTCGTCACCTCGTGGATGAGAGCCTTTATACGATCATTTGTGTGATACACCTCTCGGGGAGATTGAAAGCGCTTTGGCAGTATGCCCTCGGTTTTGCCCAGATCAACGTAGATCGTGCCGTTCCGCTCTCGCTGATAATAGCCAATGATCATCTCCCCCACTTTGTCTTTGAACTCAGAGTAGAGGGTATCTTTTTGGATTTCCCGCAACGCCTGTTTGGTTCGCTGCTTGGCGCTCTGAATTGATATCCGATCGAACTCCTTTGGGTTGATCTCGATGAGGAGTTCATCACCCACTTCGCTCTCCTGGTTGTATTCCAAAGCATCTTTCAGAGCGATTTCAAATATAGGATCCTCGACTTCTTCGACGATGCTTTTCTGCGCAAATATGGTTACATCGGTTCCATCTTCGCTGAATCTCACAATAGCGTTGTCCGAGGTTCCGTACTTTTTTTTGTAGGCAGCCAAGAGAGACTCCTCGATCGTCCTGTGGACGAGCTCTTCAGAAATTCCTCTCTCTTGAACGAGCTGCCTTATCGCCAGAGCCATTTCAGCGGACATGTTCTAAACTCCCCACCTCTCGGTCATAATCTAATTTCGCCTTTCGTATCGATTGGAACTCTATATTCCTCAAACCCTTGGAGGTTTGCAAATAAAGAAATTTTTCGTCCTCGTCTTTTATGACGCCTCCCAACCAATCGCTCTCGTTGTATAAAAGGACTTTCACTCCTCTTCCTCTAAAAATTGCATATTCGCTTCGGTCTTTAATCTCTCTATCGATACCCGGAGACGTACAGACGAGCGTAAAATCCCCCAATTCATCCATCAACTCGAGTCGCGGTTTGATCATGCGACTGAGCGATGAGAGATCGTCAACGCCTACTCCCTCACTGGAATACACAACAATTGTGACCCGAACCGATTTATGGCTTCGCCCGATCTTCAGCTCAACTATAGAGAATCCGGATCCTTCGATAACCGGAGCGATCTCATTTTTAATGTTACTCTCCAGGACTGAATCGTGCAATACCCCGCTCCTGCCTCCGGTCCCTTGCCTGTAAAAGACCACCTGCAAAGCAGGTGGCTTTTACCAAAGCACCGAAGGTGCAAGTTTCGAAGCTTAAAAGGCACAGCCGATATCCATTACCACCTGCAAAGCAGGTAGCTTCGAAACTGCAGTGATTCGGCCCATTTCTGCAATAGGCCCATTTCTACAATAAAAAAGAGTCGATATTTCGACTCTTTGATGTACAAGGCCCTCCGTAATCTGCCTATAAGATAACACTCCTGGCTGAGAGTGTCAACGTCATAAAATGAGCCGAGTTCGGTTTAGGCCGGCCAATACGAAGCGCAGATAACGCCAATCCTCGATAGATCAACCCTTCTCGGTTAATCCTGCGCAAAAGTCAGGACATGCACCTCGCTAGCTCCCCCCTCCAGGAGAATCCTGGCACATTCGTTCACCGTCGCTCCTGTTGTGAAGACATCATCGACAAGGACGATTTCTTTTGTAGCGATCATAGTGTGAACTCCGTGCCTTAGAGCGATGCCCGACTCCGAGATATTACGCTTTCTCTCAGCAAAGTTGAGCGTTTTCTGAGAAAGATCTCCCCTGCGCTTTAGGCACCGGCAGACTTCTACACCGTGTCTTCTGGAGAGGTGACTCACAATCAGCTGCACTGGATCCCAACCCCTCTGCCGGATCCTACTCCTCCTCGCCGGTACGGGAATGACGGGCAGCCCAGGAAAACGATCATTCAACAAAGCAGCTATCTGGTCCGCCAGGATCAGACTCACTCTCTTCCTTCCGTTGAATTTGAGCTGATACAGCAGCTCACGCACGGGGCCCCTGTATTCAAAGAGAGACCGGTGGTCCGAGAAATGATAGGTTCTCTGCCTGCATTGGGTGCAGATTGCCTTTTCGGAAATCAGAGAGCGCCCACAGATGCGGCACCGTGGATCGCTAATGGGCTTCAGCGAGTCCACACAGACTCTGCAGGCAGGATAGAATGATTCGCATCGAAAGAGAAGCTGCTTTCCGCAAAGAACACAAGTCCCTGGAAAAATCAGCTCGAGGAATGAACCAGCTAAACGGAGCGCTCTATTCTGGCGGAATAAGGACGAACTCGACACGCCGATTTTTCCACCAAACCTCCCGATCCGTAGTCGATACGATGGGATGATGACCCCCGAAAGCCTCAGTTTGAATACGGGCGTCCTCGAGTCCGAGCTGCTCGAGAGCTCCCTTCACGGTGTCCGCTCTCCTCTCGGTCAAAGGCCCCAGTATCGTTTCCTCTTTGGCTTCTTTCGGTGGATCGCTGCGGTAGATGTTCAGCGCATGTCCCTCCAGATCGATTTTGTAATTTGGGTATTTCCGCATCACATTCATAACCCTCTTTATCGAAGCCCAGTTCTTTTGCTCCCACTCTTTTCCACGGGAGTCCAACGCATGCTGGTACGCTCCGAATATGATGTTGGGCACGATCAGATAGAGCTTGCCATCCTTTCGGTAAACGATCACATCGATATCAAGAGGCTTCTCGATATGGCTGGTGTTACCCAGCTTGTCCGTAACCTCTATTCGCAGAATCAGCTCTTCGAGCTCGGCAAATTCTCGTTTTTTATCGGATTCACCCTCCCATTTGATCTGATCCGAAGGATTTCCCTCACCTTCGTAGCTCCGCAGGACCTCACCCGATTTATCCATTATGTCAAGATTCCAATCTTCCACACCGCTGACATCTTCAACTTCGATTGTTATAAAGGTCTCCCCCTCTATCTCGCCATCCCTTTTAACAAAGGGACTGGAGGTCGTTTTTATGTTTACAATCGGAGCCGAGACATCCAGGACGAAGGGATCGGAGACAACCTCCCGTCTATCGCCCTTCTTCCATTCCACATCGACCTTCGCGGAGTAGGATCCTTCGGGAGCTGTCTTGCCGTTCACAGAACCATCCCACTCGACGCTTTCGGGAATGGCTCCGCTGCCCTCAAAGGATTTCATCGCCCGACCGACCGCGTCTTGGACCGTAATGCTCCACTTGCTGATGCCATCCCGTAAGGTAGCCCTGATTCCCATTTTGATCGTATCGCGGTCTCCGTCGCCGTTTGGCGAAAAGCTGGGTTCGCTCAAAGCGAGCTCAACCCGGGTCATTCTGTCGTCTCTAGTGATAAGAAGCGGCTCCGGCTCCATCCAGTTTCCCGCACGATCCCTGAACCTTCCTTTGACTTGGTAGGTTCCATTCACAAGTGGCATGGTTGGCCCTCTGAGCTCGTCGTGCAAAAACTCCTCGGAGGTGGTCTCCGCAATGTTTGCAGAAATAATAGGACGCCCTGCTGGATCGATGACCTGGACTGTGCCCATGACTGGCTCGGACGCCTGCATCGTAACGGTTACGGTATCATTGAAACCGTCACCATCGGGAGAGTACTCAGCTGGATCTGCTTTGACGGCAACTTTTGGAGGCGTGATATCCACTACTATCTGTCCCTCACCGGAGGTGCTGTTCCCGGCCCTATCGGTAAAGGTAGCCTCTATCGTATAGGTACCTTCGGGCACAGGATTGCCGGATGGATCGAGACCGTCAAAGGTGAGGTGGGCTGTCGTATCTGTTCCAGAACCTTCGATCAGCACGCTGCCGTCGGGACCTATGATCCGTCCTTCCGCCGTGACGATTTCGTTAGCCTTCAGTTCAACATCGGTTGTATCCTGGCTTCCATCGCCGTTTGGCGAAAAATAGGGATGGGTCACCGAAACGCTGATCTCAGGTTTTTTCGTGTCCAGGGTTAAAATGGTCTGGGCTTTCTTGTCATCGCCCTTGATATACCTCGCATTGTAGGTTACCCAGTACTCCCCATCAGGCAGGAGAACTCCGGCATCGGAGGTGCCATCAAAGATCAATCGAGTCGGCGGCTCAGCCCCCCCCTCAAATTGTTTCTTGACCGGCCCGCTGACATCCGAGACCGTTACCGTCCAGCCAACAAGGCCCACCACTATCTCTGTTGTCAGCGAGATGTTTACAACATCCTTGATTCCATCCCCATTTGGAGAAAAGTGAGAATTATCCAGGGCAATCGCTATGGGGGTTTCTGTTCGATCCAGAACGATCTCTCCCTCTGCCAGGCGGGAGTAGGTATTCCCCGCATAGTCTGTACCAGTCAACCTGTACTGGTAAACCTCGTAAGTATACTGAGAGCCATCCTCCTCGGTTCCATCCCACTCGAAATCCTTGGGCCGGCTGTCCCGCCACTGAAACTCCTTGAGCACAACTCCGGAGAGGTTCTCAATGGTTCCTGACCAAAGGGCTTCTTCTGAGCCTTCCTGAGCGACCTTGAGGGTATCTTTGTTGCCATCGCCGTTAGGAGAAAAGGGGCTATCAACCACGAGCTTTGTAATAGTTGGAGGGGTATTGTCTAATATGAAGGCCCCCTCCAGCGTCACCTCGACTGGCTGCTTGGAGGCGTCAGTAATCACCAGGGTAAAGTCGTAGGCACCCTCGCGCGCCTGGGTTCCGTCTTCCTTCAAGCCATCCCAGGTGAAATAGCCATCCTTTTTGAATTCTTTATTTCCACCGAAAATCCGAGCGAAGAATCCTCGATCGGTGTTCTCCGTCTTCTTGAACTCCTTCACAACGGTTCCACTGGAATCCTTGATCTGAAGAACGGCCTCAGGAATGTAGCCTTTGTCACTGTTTACCCAAAGCTTAACCGTGAATTCGATTGTCGCTTGATCTCTGATCCCGTCACCGTTAGGAGAGAAGTATTGGGGTCCCGATTTGTCAAGAATTTCAGGGGGCGCAGGCTTCCCACCAGAAAACACAGAAATCTGGCACAGCACCAGAAGCATGGTAACAGCTACCCACCACTTTATGCAATTCCGCATGGCTTTCTCCTCTACGCGACTTACAGTTTATCGTACAGTTTATCGTACTCGACCGATTATACCACGAATCCTGTATTGATCAATTTACTATTTCCCCCAACAGATTGCAAGAATCAGTAGTATTGACGGGACAAAAACGCTCGGTGATTTCACGCGGTGATTTGACATATCATAACTTTCCATCCTATAATGAATTGCTATATCTAGGGATAGCATGATAAGCGCACATCGACGATGGAGGGAGGGGACATGAAAATAGTCAATGAAAACCTGCCCACCAACGAGGGTAACGTAGAAAAGGCAAAACGAGCAGAGCAGCGATTGCCCAAAAAGGCCGATCCCGAGGCAGGCGATTCAATCAAGGCACCGGGGGATCAACAAGTTCAGCAGTGGATTGCACTGAACCGAAGCCGTATTACAAACGCGCAAACCGTCGTGAACGCCTTTCGCCAGGTGGCGACCTGGCTCGAAAGAGACAATCGACGGGAGGACTCCCAACAGTATCTGGCAGAGCTTATCGAGAAAACCAGAAGCCGCGGTGACAAGCTTCTTGAACCTTATCGTGATGAGCTATCCCGCATCATGAGTCAAAGAGACAGAAAAGCTTTGCAGAACTTGATCAGGGAAAGGAATGAAGAGATAACGGTTGCCCTGGGAAAAGGTCAGACGGCTCAGCAAAACCTATTAGCCATGCGGGGAAATCTGGGAGAGGAAGAGCTAAACAGGCTGCTCAAGAACGTCGTCAACGATCTCAAGTCTGCTGGAAAGCTCGATGTAAATGTGGCCAGAGATAGCATTATCGATCTCCTTGGATAATATCTTTAAGATCTACCGCACCTTTGCGAAGGATCTTAAAGGTCGTTAAATCCAGGATGGTGGATGGTACGGCATCTTCGACGTCTCCCGAATCGATAATCAGATCGACCTCACTCTCAAACCCAGAGATAATTTCTGAGACCCGGTGAAGCGGGGGTTCGCCCTCTCGGTTCACACTTGTCGAATTGACCGGAGCACCAAGCCTCCTAACAAGCTCCCTGAGGGTACTGTCCTCCGGGACCCGCAGACCGATAGTTCCGCCTTCCCTGAAGGGAAAAATCAATGTAAGTTGACCAGGCCAGTAGGGGAGAAGCCGATCGGGCAAAGCCATTTCAGTGAATCTTGCCAGCCAGGAGACGTCCGGAATTAAAGAGAGAAAGGGTTTTCGAACATCCCTGCCTTTAATTTGGCTGATTCTGTGATCCGTTCGAGTACGCAGCCCAAGAATTCCATATATTGTGTCGCATAACATGATAACGACGCCGCCATCGGATAGCACGCGATAAGCCTCGTCGATTGATCCGGGATCTGAACGTTCAATGACCACGTCTCAAAGCTCTCCAATAAAGGCCCGATGCGATATAGAAGAGGAGAGGCAAGAGCATGTTCATGATCCGAATGAAAAGCAACTGGCGTTCAGGGGCAAAATTCTTCTTTAACAGTCTTCCGACTTCATAATAGTTGCTCCTCTTGGCTACTCCATTGATCCGGACGACCCTTTCGTCTGAACCGAAATACCCCATATCCCTGGCAAGCAATCTGATCTTCTCGGCTTCTGTGCCGAGATTTTTGAACTCCTGATTTAGCCGCCAATTGTTAGCTTGCAGCGCGGAGATGTTGCTCTCCAGGGTCTCTCTATACTCCATGAGCCGTTCATACTCTCTCAGGCCGGCCGGCCCTAGAAAAACCGTTGATACAAAATTGAATACCAGTCCGATATAGAAAGCAACTAACAGACGGAATAATCTCATCAGCTAAGATCAACGGCCGTCAGGAGTGAATCCTTAAATGTTAGAGCACCGGCTTAGGTGATGATCTTCTGTGAAGGTCGTCATTGAGGGCACTCCCGTTCATCACAATTACGGCTGTTGACAGGGGTAAGAGCATAGTAGTAAATTTGATAATTAGGATAAAATGGACCCAGCCTGTACCGATAATATTGATAACGTGTAGATATTCCTAGGAGAAAAAAATGGCCAGTGACAAAGACAAGGGGACAGATATCCTGGACGATTTCGACTTGGATTCTGATTCTCTCCCTGATATCGAAGAGGATCTGCTCGAAACGGATTCGTCATTCGATCTTCCCGCCGACGCAGAAGAGGGAGAGCTGGAGCAGTACGGGGTCTGGGTGAAATCCGAGCCGGAAACGGTAGAAGAATCTCCTGTGGAATTAGCTGAAGCCCCGCTTTCAGATATCGGCGATGATCTAGAAGTACCCGGCGAGAGCGACGATGAGATGTTGACCCAAGAGGAGGAAGACCTGCTCAGCGAGCTCGAGGAACACGACGAAGGCGAGGAGATCGACATTCCGTCAGAACTGCCGGAAATCGGTGACGAATTCGCTGATACGCAGGAGGTCGAGGTGGCCCTCTCCGAGGGAACCTCATTCGACGGGGATTTTGGAAGCCTCGATGATATCGGCACAGCTGGGACCTCTGCAGCGGGCGACGGTGGTGAGGTGCTGGAAAAGATCGAAAAGGAGCTTTTTGAGATCAAGAATGAGCTGGCAGAGCTCAAAAGAGAGCTAACACTGCTTCGAAAGCCCGGCGTGACAGTGGCAGAGGAGGCCGAGGTTGAAGTTCAGCCTGTGGATTCCGGAGCAAAGGGCTTTTTCGATGAAGAGGAAGACGAGACTATCGCTCTTACGGGCGATGAGTTGGACAACATACTAAACACGGCAGATATAACGGAAGAAGTCGCAGAGGATACATCCCTATCCGGAGAGGAGGAGCCTTCCGAAATCGAAGAAGCGCTGGAAGTCCCTGAGACGTTGGATATCGATCTCGGAGAAGCCGATCTGGAGGCGGAGGAGGTTCTGCCAAGCATCGAGGAACCTTCGGAACTAGACATCGAACTCCCCGAGGCCGAAGGGGAACTAGCAACACCTGACATCGAGGATATCGAAGAGCTGGGCCTCGATGAGGAATTCACCCTGGAGCTGCCAGAAGAAGAGAGCTCTGAAGAAATTTCGCTCCCCGTCGAAGCAGAAGGGCCGCTGGAAACCGAAGAGTTCGAGCTTCCGGTGATAGAGGAAGAGCTGGAGGGAGAGGAGATTTCTCTCGAGCCACTCGAAGTCGAAACACCTGCGGAGGAGACCCTGGACGAGCTCGTCGACCTTGAATCCGAAGAAGCCATTCCATCACTGGATGAGGAAATCTCACTCGAGCTACCCGATGAAGAGGAAGGAGAACCCTCTGACTTGGAAGCTTTGGAGGAGCTGGGAGAGCTGCCTGAAGAGGGAGAAGAGATAACACTCGAGCTGCCGGAAGAAGAGGTGGAGCTATCACTCGAAGCGGAAGATGAGGCGCTGGCAGACGAAGGCCTACAATCGGAGGAACCACTCGATCTGGAGGAGCTTGCAGTTGCAGAAGAGCCGTCCGAAGAGGCTGACGAAATTGCTTTAGAGCTGCCGGAAGATGATTTTGCTGTGGATATGGGAGAAGCTGAAGCAACTCTTGAAGAAATGACTGAACTTCCGACGGGCGAAGACGAGGAGCACGAGCTAGAACCAGTCGATATCGAGGACGAACTCGAAGCATTGGAGGAGCTTTCCCCGGACGAAGCCGAGGGTGAGGCTTTTGATCTGGAAGAAGCTACAGTCGCAGAAGAGGCACCCCATAGGGCAAGCGCGACTGCCTCCTTTCCGAAAGGTCTGCAAAGCGATATAAAAACCGTTCTCTCCTATATGGATCAGTTGCTGGAGTCGCTACCAGAAGACAAGATCGAAGAGTTTGCTAAATCTGAATACTTTGAGGTTTATAAAAAGCTGTTCGAAGAACTGGGCATTGTCAAATAAATGGGGCTTCTCGCAAAAATTAATACACTTAAGAAACGTGGAGCAAGACCGTCCAAAGGCCTATTAAAAAAAAGTATCGAATCGTTCAGTGAGTATTCAGCAACACCGAGTGAAATAAGTGAAACCGAGATCACCTCTGACCGAGCCTCAGGCTTGCTAGGCGCTGTACTGCATCGAGCAGAGAAAAAACCAGCCGAACCATCACTTCAGGAGATAACCGAGAGTCCAGCAGTCAACGAATCCCCTCTATCGCTACCGCCCGAGGAGATGTACGGCGAGGAGGAACCTACGGAGGAGGTTCCTCCCGAATCAACCGAGACCGATAAAGCCGCAACTCCTCTAGGCATTGTCCCCACCGGGCTTGACTCTGTGATCTCGTTTTTCCACATGCTCTATTCTCGAGTCGGATTCGACAAGGGCGCACTGCTCGTAGCTGTCATGGATAGAGCCGATCTTATCCCCTGCGCAATAACCGGTTTTGATGAGGAGACAATGAGCTTGCTTGCGGTCGAACCGGAAAAGGTCTCAATGCTGTTTAACAACAACAGCTCAGACTCTTACAAGATTTTTTCCGGTAATAAACGCAATAAAGCCAGAATGTTCTTTTCGGATCAGGATTTTGACGCCCTCGGTGATATCTTCTTCGCACCTGTTTATACCGACAACAATCCCATATCTCTGCTCATCCTATCAGGCATATCCGATAAACAGATTCGCGAAACGCAAACAACGCTGATCGAGGATTACACCAGCATCGTTGAGGCGCGCTATTCTGCTGTCAAAAAAATGGGTGATAGTCGAATCAAGCCGGCGAATGAGCTCGATCGTGAGCTGGAGCTCATCAGAGAGTC